>NZ_LN889774.1:12480-13251 GCF_900009145.1 Planktothrix tepida PCC 9214 | reverse complement strand
TACGGGGAAGTCAGAACAACACGAGATTTAGATATTGTCATCTCAATTATTCCTCAATATTTAAGTTCATTAATTTTAGAATTAGAACAAGCGGGCTTTTATGTTTCCGGTGTAGATGATGGGGTTTCTGGTCGAATGCAAACCTTGTCAGTTACTCATATGGAAACCATTTCCCGGGCTGATTTAATCATAGCCTCTGATTCAGAATTTGAGCGTTTGAAGCTGGAACGACGACAACAATATCAAATTCCCACAGGTGCAACAGTTTTTCTCGCCTCACCTGAAGATCTAATCCTTAATAAGTTGCAGTGGCGAAATTTCAATCAGTCCCAAAAGCAATGGCGAGATATATTGGGGATATTAAAAGTACAAGGAGACTCTTTAGATAAAGTTTACCTTAATAATCAGGCTAAATCTCTGAATTTAGTTGAGGATTTAAACCGAGCTTTAATTGAAGCCGGACTTGAAGAAATTTAGCCAAAACTTCAGCGTTAAATTCGGAATTAGGATAATTTTAAGTTAAGGGATAACTGCCCTGGGGAAATATTTCCTCGACTGCGACGATGACAAGCCAAATGGCAACTACTACATAACGGAACCAAATTTTCTAAACGATTATCAGCCGGGTTATGATTCCAGTGATGCACTTGCAGTGTATAAGCTCGGCGTCGGGATTTCATAGCATCTGATAACGGTTCTCCCGGCTTGATACAGAATAAACCACATTTTTGACATTGCCAATTCGCTGCTTCTTTAACTGCCAATGCCAGT
>NZ_LN889774.1:0-6036 GCF_900009145.1 Planktothrix tepida PCC 9214 | reverse complement strand
GCTTCAGGGGATGCCTCACTTGCAGCAGATTTTGTAATCTGAAATCACAACAAGCATCTAAGGTGCGGTCATGGATAAATTAGTTATCCTAAAATTTGGAGACGGTGATTGGGAACAAGGATTTTCAGTCACTCTGCAAATTGCATTAGAAGGCACTCGCCCTTCGGTGGAACTCTCCGGTCAGTTACCCCCTGCCCCAGAAATCCCTCTACGTTATAGCAACTGGCGAAAAGCTTTTCTAAATATCTTTAAGTTTCAACGAGGGTTGAAGAAACCAGCTTCACAGGTAACAAATTCATCCCAAGTGATTACTGAGTGCAGCAAGTGCGCTCAAATCTTAGCCGATACTCTTAAGACGTGGCTCAATTCTGAGCCATTTCGCCCGATTAAAGAACGGATGCTTTCTAAACTCGACTCCAATGAGTCGATTCGGGTGATTATTCAAACAGATAATTTGGAACTGCGACGACTTCCTTGGCACCTGTGGGACTTTTTTGATTCTCAGTCTTATCCTAAAGCTGAAATAGCAGTCAGTACCCCAGAATATGACCAACAGCAAAAAACAACAATTGCGAAGGAAAAGGTCAGAATTTTAGCCATTTTGGGAGATGATGAAGGAATCAACTTGGAAGCAGACCGAGAATTTCTTTCCAGATTACCAGAAACAGAAATTGTCTTTTTAGTTAAACCGAAACGCCAAGATATTAATGATCAGCTTTGGGAACAGGATTGGGATATTTTATTTTTTGCAGGGCATAGTCAAACGAAGGAAAAAACAGGAGAGATTAATATTAATCCTGATGAAAAGCTTAAAATTAGTGATTTGAAGAATGGTTTAAGGAAAGCGATTCAACGGGGTTTAAAGCTGGCTATTTTTAATTCTTGTGATGGGTTAGGGTTAGCAAATGAATTAGAAGATTTACAAATTGGGCAAATTATTGTGATGCGAGAACGGGTTCCTGATGAAGTAGCTCAAGATTTTTTGAAGTATTTTCTAAGTGCATTTGCCGAAGGTCAGTCTTTATATTTGGCAGTGCGAACAGCACGGGAAAGGTTACAGGATGGAGGAATTGAAAAGAGGTTTCCCGGTGCAACTTGGTTGCCCGTCATTTGTCAGCATCCAGCAGAATTACCGCCAACTTGGGAAAGTTTGGGAGGAGTTTGCGCTCGCATCGAACAGCCGATTTCTGAATGTCCTTATCGGGGATTATCAGCGTTTCGGGAAGAACACGCTCCTTTCTTTTTTGGGCGAGAAGTGTTTAAAAATTCCTTAGTAAAAGCCGTAAAAAAACAGCCGTTAGTGGGTGTGATTGGGCCTTCGGGGAGCGGTAAATCATCGGTGGTGTTTGCTGGAATGATACCGCAGTTAAGGGCAGAAGGAAATTGGTTAATCGGTTCTTTTCGTCCTAAAAGTTTGCCTTTTAATGAATTAGCTGCTGTTCTGGTTCGCTTTTTAGAACCACAGTTAGGAGAAGTTGAACAAGCGATAAAAGCAGAAGAATTAGCAAAAGCTCTGCGAGAGAAAAGAGTGATTTTAGCAAGTGTTGTTAGTCGAATTGTCGAAAAAAATCCAGGGAAGCGATTTCTTTTACTTGGCGATCAATTTGAGGAGTTATACACTCTTTCTCAGGATGAAGAACAGCAGCGTTTTTTGGATGAGTTACTGAGTGCAGTCGAGGCATTTGCTGAAAAACTTCCCCTTGATTTTACCTTTGTTTTTACGTTGCGGGCTGACTTTTATGGATCAGTGCTTTCCTATCGCCGTTTTAGAGATGCGGTTGATCGTTTTACCCCCCAATTGTTAGGGCCAATGGCTGATGAAGAATTACAGGCGGCGATTGAAAAACCTGCTGAATGCTATGAAGTGAAATTAGAGTCAGGTTTGACACAGCGTATTTTAGAAGATATTGCACAAGAACCTGGCAATTTACCTTTACTAGAGTTTGCTTTAACTCAGTTATGGAAAGAACAGCGCTATAGAAAATTAACTCATAGTGCTTATAGTGAAATTGAAGGGGTGCAAAAGGCGTTAGCTAAACACGCTAAAGCCGTTTATGAGGACTTAAGTCAGGATGAGCAGAAACAGGCACAACAAATATTTCTGCAATTGGTACGTCCAGGGGAAGGAACGGAGGATACCCGCCGTTTGGCAACTCGTACTGAAATTAGGGAGGGAAATTGGGGTTTAGTCAGGAAGTTGGCAGATGAGTCAGCGCGTTTGGTGGTGACGGGACGAAATGAGGCGATAGATGAGGAAACAGTGGAAATTGTCCATGAGGCACTCATTCGAGAATGGGGAAGTTTACGGGAGTGGATGAAAAAGGAGCGGGCGTTTCGCATTTGGCAGGAACAGTTGCGAACATCAATGCGACAATGGCAAGCAACAGGTCAAGATCAGGGGGCTTTACTGCGTGGTGTTCCATTATTGAATGCGAAAAAAGAGTTAGAAAATCATTCAGAGAAACTCAACGAAAATGAAAGAAATTTTATTCAGTTGAGTTGGGATTTTCAAGAGCGAGAGAAAGAACAACGCGATCGCAACCGTCGCCGAATTATCTTTGGATTAACAGGGGGTTTAGTAACAGTTTCGTTATTAGCTGTGGGGGCTGTTTGGCAATGGCAACGGGCTGAACGACAAAGCTTAATTAATGAAGTGGATAGTTTGAGTAATTTAGCATTAAATCAATTCCAGTCGGGAGAAGGGGGAATTAATGCGTTAATGATAGCAATGGAAGCCGGACAACAGTTGAAACAGTTAGTTAGAGAAGGTGAACCGTTAGCGAATTATCCGACCATAAGTCCTTTCTCGGCTTTAGAGACTATTACTCAAAATATTCGAGAAAAAAATAAGTTTCAGAGTGATACTGATGGTATAGATAAAGTTATTTTTACTCCTGATGGCAAGCATATTGTTTCTTTGGTTAGGGATGACAATAAAGTCATTATTTTGAATTTAGCTGGTCAAAAAGTAACTGAATTAGAACACTCCGATAGCGAAGAAATTTATGATTTTGCAATTAGCCCTAATGGTAAATATATTGCTACTATTAGCAACATAAGTAGCAGTTTAGGTGGAGTAGATAGAAAACTAAATATTTGGGATATTTCTGGTAAAGAACTCTTGCATACTCCTCTTTTTGATTTATTTAATTCAGTCAAATTTAGCCTCGATAATCAATATATTGCTGTCACATCAAATCGTCATAATGAAGTAATATTTTTTAATTTAGCAGGTAAACAGGTTAAAAAATTAGTAACAGATGGTGGCGGAACTATATGGAGTATAGCTTTCACTCCAAATGGTGAAGAAATTATTATAGGAAATGCTGTGGGTTTGGTACAATTTTGGAACTTACAAACGCTGCAAAAGACTAGAGAGTTGAGAACTAATACTAATCAAGTGGTCAAAATAGATATCAGTCCTGATGGAAAGAAATTATTAACTTTAGGTGTTGATATTACTCCACAAAAAACTCCAATGGCAGGTACTAGGCTTTGGAACTTATCAGATGGAAAAGTTACTGATTTTGGTCTTTTACCTATTTATTCTAATTCAAATATTGCTTCTAGTGATGTGGGGTTTAGTCCCGATGGCAAACAATTTGTTATGGTTGGTATTGATTTTGGAGGAGTTAAACTTTATGATGCTTTATCAGGAACAATTATTGATCAATTAACAATAAATGCAGCATCGGGTTACAACTTCAGCTATAGTCCTGACAGTAAAATAATTGCTATTTCTGGGATGAATGGAATTAATTTTTTGAGTAATATCCAGTCTAATTCAGTAAAATTAATGACTCAGCAAAAATTTATAGAATTACCAGTAAGCTATGAAGTAGAAAATAATAACGTTAAAATCTCAAGTCTGATCCATTTCCAATATAGTGCAGATGGTAAAAAACTTATAATAATCGATAAACTTAATAATTTCTTAGATATTTGGAATTTAGAAAAACAAGAAAAAAGAAGGATTAACTTAGGCAAAAATTTAGTAAAATACACACAATTTACAAAAGAGATTAATAATTTTGCTAGTATAACTCCAAATGGAAAATCTATCGTTATTGTCACTAACAATAGTATCCAAAAGTTTGATTTAAAAGGTAATTTAGTTTCTCAACTTGAAGCAAATATTGGTTCATCGGAAATGGTATTAAAGACTTGGTTGATGGGTAAATATGTGGCTGATATCAGTTATAGTTCTAATGGGGATGGTAGCCAGATAGCTACAATCGGGTTCAATCTTGATGATTATCTTAGTTCTGTACATTTTTGGGATTTCTCTACACAACAAGTCAAGCCATTAAAAAATAATTCTGCTCATCCAATAGTAGGTCAAGTATTAGTTAGCCCAAATGGTAAATATATTTTGACAATTTCATCAGGTATAGGTAAACTTTGGGATAGTGAAGGAAATTTACTTAATCCTTTAGATATTAAGGCAAAATCTTCATTAAAAGGAAAAGAAATCCCGTTCGTAGCAATTTTACTTGGTGATAAAGTAGAGAAAAATTTGTTCAATGAGTCAGGAGTAGAAATACTCGAAGTCTGGCAAAATTCTACAGCAATGAAAGCAGGTTTAAAAAGTGGGGATGTTATTCTGGAAATAGATGGCCGTAAGGTGGATGAATTTCAAGAAATCTGGCAATTTCAATCATTACTCAAAGGAGACTCTGGTACTTCTGTAAAACTTAAAGTCAAAAATCGTAAGGGTGATATCGTAGAAAAAACAGTTCTTAGAGAAAAATTTATATTGGATCTAAGCAATTGGCGACTTTTTCTAGGGAATAATGCAAAATTCAGCCCTGATAGTCAATATTTAGCATCATGGGATCAGGGAACACAAGATTTATCATTAAGGGATATTCAGACAAAGAAACTAACTGAGATTAACCATCAAGCTATAATTGTGAATGTATTCTTTAGCCCTGATAGCAAATTTATAGTAACAACTGGAGCAGATTATACTGCCAAAATCTGGGATTTTTCGGGCAAACTCGTTAATCAAATTAAATTACAACAAATTCCCAATGGTTTAGCTTTTAGTCCAAATAGCCAACAAATCGCAATTTTAGGTCATCTTAATGAACTAAGTGTCTGGAGTATAGAGGGAAAACAGATTGCTAAATATACAGTTCCAGAAGAAGGCCAAGGTCAGATTGTGTTTTCCCCTGATGGTAAATCTATAGCTACAGGTGGCAGAAAAGTTTTCATTTGGCGTTTAGAAAAAGACTTAAATGGTTTATTAGCAGCAGGATGTGATTGGTTAAAAGAATATTTCATAACTCATCCTGAAGAAAAACAGAAATTAAAAGTTTGTGATGTTAATACTAATTCTAAGTTGTAAGCGATCGCATTTCTGCATTGAGATCGAGAAGAGAATTTATTCAAATAACAGAGAGTTGAGATCAAACAATGAAAATTGTGGGACTTTTTTACCCACTATCCTCTTTTGCATAATCGGCATAACCTTTCCCGATAAAGAAGTAGAAACAATCATAACACTCCAACAAGGAGTATAGACTTCCATGTTTTATCTCAAATTGGCAACAGTTTCTACTTTTTTAGCAGCTACCCTTTCTACTTCATTGGTTCCGTTATCAGCACTAGCTAATTCTGTTGGGATCTCTCCTTCTCAGACAACAGAACTTTCGTTCCAGAATACACCTGCCTATGTTATTGCTCAATCTCGACAAGCCTTTACTGTTACGAAAATTTGGAGTGACTCAATCTACATCAAGAGTTCTGCTACTGGCAACGTATATGATGTTTACTATACAGGTCGTATTGGCTCTGAAGTTGGAGATACGGTTACGGTGATTATCGATGAAGATGACAACTGGATTACAATCATTAATGAACGTACAGGGAAATCAGCAGCCGTAACCAAGGTTAACCGTGTTTAACTAGCAATATTTACTCAGTTAACTTTTAGTAATGCAAATTACTTCAAAGTAAATATTGAACTAAAAAGTAGCTTAATACTTTCAAAGTAGTCTATATTTCTCATCTCCCAAGATGAGATTTTTTTTT
>NZ_LN889773.1 GCF_900009145.1 Planktothrix tepida PCC 9214 | reverse complement strand
GCTATAGCAAGTCTAAATCGGTTGTAATAACCTCTATGACTCAAACCCTGACCGTAGGGGCAATTCATGAATTGCCCCTACGGTAAATCAAATAGGATTGCTATATAAATAAATTATTTATTTAATATGAAATCCTTAAATCTTTGCTACAGATAACCCTGCGGCTTGTTGATAAGCTTCAACGGCGGCTTCCACTTCTCCTTGTTGCCAGAGGACATCGCCTAACTTATGATGAACTTCCCATAACTCAGGCGACTTTTGAAGCACTTGTTGATAACAAGCGATCGCCTTTTCCGGCTGTCCTTGATCTAACCAAATATCTCCCAATGCTTCTTGAACAGAGATTAAATTCGGGTTTAACTGAACTGTTTTTTGGTAAGATTGGATCGCATCCTCCCACTGTTTCTGTTCTGCATAGATATCTCCCAAGATTTCATGCACTTCTGCATCTTCTGGTTGAAGTTGTCGCAGTTGCTGATAAATTTGTTGGGCTAGGGCTATCTGTCCTTGACCTTGTAAAGCTTGAGCCATTAACCGATAAGCTTTTGTCTGTTGAGGTTCCTGTACAATAACTTGACGACAAACCTCAATACAAGCTTGCCACTGAGCCAGCTTTAAATACTGATCGGCTTGTTCTAGTAATTTCGCTTGATTTTGTTCGACAAGCTCAGGAGAAGGCTTGTGAGTAGCGGCATATTTTTCGTTTCCCTTGCCCTTATAAACAGCAACAGTTGGATTAGTCAAAGACAATGATAACGTTTTGTGTTCTTCTGACTGAGGTTGTTGTAAGCGTTCTCCCAACTGAGGATGGCGAATTGCCCGATGGGGATCTCTCACTAAGGCTTGACCATAACAAATCATCCCTTGGGTTCGTTGTCCTCGTTGCCAGAGGGCATCCCCCAGTTGCAAACAGTCCTGGACTGAAACCTTTTCCGGCTCTAATCGTAACGCTTCATACAAACAATCCTCGGCATTATCGCGATGACCAAGCGCTTGCCATCCGTAACTCAACTGTTGATAGGTGAAGGCACTGGGTTGAAACTGAATCGCTTTTTGATAGCAAGCAATGGCAGTTTTCCAGTTTCCTTCCTGGATGTAGACTTCCCCCATCCTCAGATACCCTTCTGCCTGTTGAGGTTGCAGCTTAATCCCCTGTTGATAACAGTGTTTGGCTTTCTCCCCATTCCCCAAGGCCACCCAAGCTTTCCCTAATAGCCAATAAACGGCTACTTCTTGAGGAGAGGAAATAAGCAGTTGCTCACAGTTGTCAATACAATCGTGATACTGTCCTTGCTCAAATAGCTTTTGAGCTTGCTGATACTGGCTTGACTCCGTGAGGGATTCACTGACAGACACGGCTGTTGTTGTCCACGTTTCCCCAATATCACTGTTTTGCAACTCACGCCTTGGTACGGATGGATACATCCCTACTTGTCCTGATAGAAATGTTCCAGCCAGCATCTGCAAGATTGGGTTTAAGGTCTGACTCTCCTGTAAGGCTTGATGGTTGTGGATTAAGGCTTGAGTTAAATTTTGCAAGGCCATTAACAGCCGAGGATTCACTTCTAAAGCCTGATGATAACAACTCAACACCTCCTGCCATCGACCTTGAACCACAAAAGCTTTGCCTAAGCTATTATAAGTTTCAAAAGCTTTGGGATTAATTTGTAAGGCTTGCTGATAATGAGCGATCGCTTCATCCCATTGTCCTTGAGCGGCTAAGACTTCCCCTAAATTATGGTGAGCTTCGGCATAGTTGGGATCAAACCAAATGGCGCGACGATAACAGATGGCCGCATCTACTAATCTTCCCCGATGTAAAAATAAACTCCCCAAGGCTAAATGTTCTTTCGGTTTAACGGCTTCTGGTTTTAAGCTAAATCCTTGATACCAATATTCGATGGCGATGTCCTGTTTTCCCGTGCGATTTAATACTTGAGCCAAATTTCGATAGGCAACTGCTAAATTAGGATTAAGAGCGATCGCTTTTTTATAAGCTAGAACCGCCCATTTCCACTGTTGTTGTTTGGCATATAAATTCCCCAAATTGGTATAAGCAATAGCATTTTGGGGTTGAAGTTTAACTAATTTCCGATAAGCTTTGATTGCTAAATCTAAACGTCCCAGTTGATTGAATGCTTTTCCTAAAATTTCATAGGCTTTACCTTGGTTCGGTGATTGAGCGATGACCTGCTGACATTGAGTGATCGCTTTTTTGAATAACTGATCATTCAAATCCTGTTCCGCTTGTTTTAAGATTTCTGTTTCATTTCCTGTAGAGCATACAGCGTCTCTACAGGGTTTTGTATTCGAGTTGAAAATTTCTTGTGATTGGATTGATTGTTGTTGAGCCTTTTCTAAGGTTAATTGAGCTTCTTCCCAGTTCGGCTCTTGCTTTAACGCTTGACGAAAACAAGCGATCGCAAACTCTATTTTTTCTTGACTTAAAAGAGTTTTTCCTAAATTCAACTGTTCCTGGGCACTCACTAAATCTGGCTGCAACTGATAAGCGTGATACCAACATTCTGTCGCTTCAACAGTCCGATTTAATTTTGTTAAGACTTTCGCCAAGTTCTGATACAGTTTCTCAGAATCTGGCTTGTATTTTAGGGCTTTTTGATAAGATTCAACGGCTAATTCCCATTGCTGTTGTTTGGCATATAAGCTGCCTAAATTTCCCAAGGGTTCTGGTAAGTTGGGCTGTAACTGAATAGCCTTTTGATAGGAAGCTTGAGCTTGTTCAAAATTTCCTTGAAGTTGTAGTGCATTCCCTAATATTGTGTAAGCTTCTGCACAGTTAAGATCGATTTTTAATACCTTTTGACAGGCTAAAATCGCTTCCTCAAAGTTTTTTTGAGTTAAATGCTCTTTCGCCTTTTGCAACCCATTTTCTAATGGAGTTACATCAAGGTTTGAGGATGATATCATGGGTCTGGTATCACAAGAAGAATGGTTAGATTTAACTGTTTCCTTTAGGATATCAGAAACTTGAAGCAATGTCTCTAAAGATTTAACATTAATTTGCAGATCTTCCACTAAAGGAGTGGGATACATCAGTTGTCGCAAGAAAGAACACCCTAAAGCTTCTCCTTGGATAGAATAATGTTTCAGTCCCAATTGCTGACTAATTAGCCAATAATAAGGGCGAATATAATGGGGAGAAACTAACTCCACTACAACGGTATTCGCTTGACAAAAAACCAGATTTGTTAATCCTGCCCCATGGGGTGCGATAATGACTTCAGCTTGCGAAAATAAATCAGCCTGTTCTTGAACTGTCAAGGTTTCTAACTCTATCGATACAAAACCCCATTGATTCAAATACTCTAAGATTTCCGCTTCATTCAAAACTCGTCGATATCGAGCTTGATTCCGACTAATATAAATTCGTTTAGGATAGGATTGTTTTTTATCTAAAACATCTGTTAAAAAAAGGCTTCGCAAAAACTTAATCGTATTAGGGACAACCCATCCTACCGAAGCCGGATAGGAAGGGACAATTAAACTAGAGGCTTGTAGATAAGAAACTTGATCACTTTCTATGATTTTATCAGCCGGAATTCCAATTTTTTCTAAGGTTTCTCGTTGAAAGCGTTGTTGATTTGAATTAATTAAAAACCCATCTATTGTGTTTAAATCAATGCCATTTTCTTGTAAAATTTTAATTCGGGGTAAAATATCAACCATCCAATGAAAATAGACATTTCCCGATAGTCCTGATAAAACAGCAACACGACCTTGAATTACCTTTAGGGGTGGAAGCTCATCTAATGAAAAAACCTGATGTTGACTCCAATCATAATTTTTACATCCGGGTAAAGGAGTCGGATAAAATTGAGACAATTCGGGAATTAATTCATTGTCTGAATTGAAAATTGCGATCGCATTACAGACATTCCACCAA
>NZ_LN889772.1 GCF_900009145.1 Planktothrix tepida PCC 9214 | reverse complement strand
GATAGCATCACGCTAAAGACTTCAAACAAATGTGTAATCGGAACGAAGTAACCCCTAATTATCTCTGGTAAAAGGTCGATAACCAGTAAGTAGCTAACGAATGGTAATTAGGGGAGGGATGGTATCAAAAGCGAATGCCCTTGGTAATGCAAGGGATATGCTGACAGATACTCGGTAATTCCAAAGAAATAGAACAAGTAGCAATGAATAAATCTAAAACGCTGAACAAAAATCAGACGGTGGAGTGGAAAGACATCAACTGGCGCAAGCTAGAACGGGTGACTTTCAAGTTGCAAAAGCGCATATTTCGAGCGAGTGAACGAGGCGATGTTAAAGCAGTTCGCAAACTTCAGAAGACCCTGATTAGGTCTTGGTCAGCAAAATGTATCGCTGTACGTCGGGTAACACAGGACAATCAAGGCAAAAATACCGCAGGAGTGGACGGAGTTAAATCTCTGACCCCAAAACAACGGATGAGCCTTGTAGGACGATTAAAGTTAACAGGTAAGGTTAAACCTACTCGTAGAGTAATGATACCCAAACCGGGAACAACTGAAACTCGTCCATTGGGAATACCCACAATAGACGACCGTGCATTACAAGCGTTAGTCAAACTAGCATTAGAACCCGAATGGGAGGCTAAATTTGAACCTAACAGTTACGGTTTCAGACCAGGACGTTCCTGCCACGATGCAATCGAAGCAATATTCAATAGCATCCATCAAAAAGCCAAATATGTGCTTGATGCTGATATCTCAAAATGCTTTGATCGTATAGACCATCAAGTGTTAATCTCCAAAATACATACATACCCCACTTTAAGCCGTCAAATTCAAGTGTGGCTCAAAGCAGGGTACTGCGTCGGAAAACAACTTTTTCCTGCCCATGAGGGAACACCACAAGGGGGGGTGATTTCACCTCTACTTGCAAATATTGCCTTACATGGTATGGAAGAAAGAGTCAAGCAATATGCAGAAACTCTAAAAGGACATAAACAAAATAACCGTAATGCCCTTAGTTTAATCCGTTACGCTGATGACTTTGTGATAATCCATGAGGATGTAAACGTTGTCAGAAAGTGTCAAGAGATAATCGCTGAATGGTTGAGTGATATGGGATTGGAATTAAAACCCAGTAAAACAAAAATAACCCACACCCTCAATGAAATTGACGGAAAAGTTGGGTTTAATTTTTTAGGATTCCATATACAACAACACGAAGTAGGTAACTACAGAAGTGCCAATAATTCCAAAGGAATTCCACTAGGTTTTAAAACAATAATCACACCCTCAAAAACCAAAATCAAAACTCATCTTATCAAGATAGCTGAAGTAATAGATACTTATACGACCGCCCCACAAGCTACTTTAATTAGTAAGCTAAACCCAATAATTAAAGGGTGGTCAAACTATTACTCAACAGTTGCTAGTAAAAAAACTTTCTCACAAGTTGATCATCTAACTTATGATAAGTTGAGAACATGGGCAAGAACAAGGGGAAAAGGGGACATCAATAAAGATAAATACTGGAGAACAGTAGGCAACAAAAATTGGTGTTTCAGTACAGAAGACGGATTAGAATTAATCACTCACGCTAGTACGCCAATCGTAAGGCATACAAAGGTTAAAAGCGAAGCTAGTCCGTATGATGGCAACTGGACTTATTGGAGTAAACGAAGAGGCAAATATCCTGAAACTCCTAACAGGGTTTCTAAATTAATCAAGAAACAAAAGGGTATTTGTCCTGACTGTGGTCTGTATTTCACAAGTACAGACATTGTAGAGGTTGATCATATTAAACCAACATCATTAGGTGGAAAAGACACTTATGATAATCTGCAACTTCTACACAAACATTGTCACGACATAAAAACGGCCCACGACGGTTCTTTAATCAAGAATCATGACAATAACCCGTTTTGAATCGTACCTATAACAAAGGTGGAATTATCAAGGAGCCGTGTGAGGTGAAAGTCTCACGCACGGTTCTGAAGGAGAGGTAGAAGTGGTAACGCTTCTATCGACTCTAACA
>NZ_LN889771.1 GCF_900009145.1 Planktothrix tepida PCC 9214 | reverse complement strand
AGGAATGAAAAAGTAATAACTTGATGGGCTTCAGGTATAATGAAGTATAGGCACTGATGGCAGATTTTACAAAAATTGAGAGAACCGGGCAACGGATTTTTCGATTAAACTACACAACTTAACTTAAAACCTATGTTTTATTCTAGTTCAATTGAGGAAGAAATGAAAAAGTTTTATAACTCTTTATCAGAAAAGGATAAAAGAAGATATGCAGCGATAGAGGCTCAAAAACTGGGATGGGGAGGAATTAGTTATATCATCAAACTGTTGGGTTGTACTCGAAACACAATCGTCCGAGGAATAAAAGAGTTAAAAGAACTGGATGAACAGACTATTAATGATGTAAGAATTAGAAAAAAAGGAGGAGGAAGAAAAAGTATTTTTTCCACCCAAATTGGAATAGATGAAGCCTTTTTAGAAGTGTTAAAGTCCCGCACAGCCGGAGATCCTATGAACGAGTCAATTAAATGGACTAATTTAACCCACAAAGAAATTGCTTTGGGACTTAAGGAAGCCGGATTTAATATCAGTCCTCCCACCGTAAAGAAACTCTTAAAAAAGCATGGGTATGTCAAGCGAAAAGCACAAAAAAAGCAAACTACAGGAATTAATAAAGACCGAAATGCTCAATTTGAAAATATTGCTAGACTCGATACCCTGTATAGAGAAGCCGGTAATCCTATTATTAGTTTTGACACTAAAAAGAAAGAAGTTTTAGGGAATTTATATCGTCCAGGTACTCTGTATACAACTGAGCCTGTTACTACTTGGGATCATGATTTTTGGAGCTTAGGTCATGGAAAAGTCATTCCCCATGGCATTTACGATACTCAAAAAAACCGAGGATATGTAACATTAGGTAACAGTAAAGATACCAGTGAATTTGCTTGTAATGCTCTTAAACATTGGTGGAATCATTATGGAAAAGCTCTCTATCCTCATGCCAATTCGATTTTAGCTAAGTGTGATGGGGGTGGCAGTAATAATGCTAATCATTATATTTTTAAACAAGATTTACAAAAGTTAGTGGATGAAATTGGAATTGAGATCAGAATTGCTCATTACCCTCCCTATACATCTAAATATAATCCCATTGAACATCGACTTTTTCCTCATCTAACTCGAGCTTGTCAAGGAGTGATTTTTACCAGTCTTGGTTTGGTCAAAACTCTCATGGAAAAAACTCGTACTAATACAGGGCTATCTGTCGTTGTTAATGTCGTTGATCAGGTCTATCAAACGGGTCGGAAGGTAACTGATCATTTCAAAAAAACTCTGAAAATTGTTTTTGATGAATATTTACCCAAATGGAACTATCGAGCCGTACCTCAACTCACTCATTAATCCATTTATTGATTTTTCATTCCTTAGTCTAAAGTCTATTTCTTGGAATAGTAGAGTTTTTGAATCGTGATTAGTTTCCATTAATACGACTAATTTCTTAGTCTAAAGCTTTCTGGCGGAGCAGGAAACGATACACTTTTTGTTTCCATTAATACGACTAATTTCTTAGTCTAAAGCCACCGGAGAAAGAAAAAGATAGAACGGGGAGATGGAGAGTTTCCATTAATACGACTAATTTCTTAGTCTAAAGTTTTCAAGAAAGCGGAACCGAAGTTGACGAAATTTTTGTTTCCATTAATACGACTAATTTCTTAGTCTAAAGCAACAGCAAAAAAATGCTGAAGAGCGAGACATTAAAGTTTCCATTAATACGACTAATTTCTTAGTCTAAAGCCCGGAGGACCGTTGGTTGGGACCTTGAAAGTCCAGGTTTCCATTAATACGACTAATTTCTTAGTCTAAAGAAATCCTGATCAACTGGGACAAGGGTGGAAAAAAAGTTTCCATTAATACGACTAATTTCTTAGTCTAAAGTCTTCTTCTCGTTTCCTGCACTTGCTGCAGGAGTTGCGGTTTCCATTAATACGACTAATTTCTTAGTCTAAAGTCTAGGCTTGTAGAAGCCTTACTCTGACTGGATTATAAACCCCCAAATCTGAGGGCGTCAAGTTTCGCCTTCAATAAATGCTACTTATTCTCAATAAACAACAATAAACGATGCTTGAAACCCAGACAGAGAGGGCGATCTGAGGGGGTCAACCCAAGAATGGGTATTTCAGCAATTCCCAGACCCCCTCAGAAACTTAACCCCCTCCTGGTATTAGCAAAATTGTATCTTTAATTTTTCCCAAATAAATATGCAATAAATATTTAATAAATACTGCGATTTTTCACGACAAATAGACTCTCTAGTATAGCAATAAAAAAAGATAAGAGTTTTTCCTGATGGCTTGGAGCAATAGAGAAGAAATTAATACAATTTCAAACATTAATTTCTCTATCATAAAGGAAAATTAAGCATGGCTGAACGGTTCGTTATTAATAATCAAGATTCGGGAGCAGGCTCATTACGAGACGCGATTAATCAAGCTCAGTCTGGTGATATGATTAAATTTAATCCGACTCTCCTCGGAGGAAATACTATTACCCTAACTACAGGAAAATTAGATATTCCTGTGGGTAGAAATTTAATTATTGATGGGATTGATAATCCTAATTTAATCATTAGTGGAAATAACCAATTTACGGTTTTTTATCTCAATTCAACATCGGTTACACCAACCAGTTTAACGCTTCAAAATCTGACAATTAATAATGGGTATACTCCAGATCGAGGCGGTGGAGTTTCTACAACTCATCAAGGAATTTTAACCATAGATAATGTCAAATTTAATGATAATATCGCTGACAAAGGAGGTGGAGCAATTTTTAGTGCCTTTGAAGGTAATTTAACGGTTAATAATAGTGAATTTAATCGAAATAAAGCGATCGTAGGTAATGATGAACGAGGTGCAGGAGCGATCGCCTTTTGGGGGCCTAGAAATATTATTGTTACCAACAGCAAATTTAGTGAAAATGAAGGAATTAATGGAGCAGCTATTAATAGTTTAAATGGAAAATTAACCATTGAAAACTCTACCTTTTTAAATAATAAAACTACTGCTGCTGTTTATGCAACGGGTGAAAATAACCCCTTTTTAAGAGGATTTGGAGGGGCTGTTTACACAGATCGCGCTAGTTCTACGAATGAACCATCAGGAACGATTCGGATTGTTAATAGCCGTTTTGAAGGCAATATGGGTCGAGGAGAAGGAGGCGCGGCTTACCTATTTACCGGAACCCAAGATAACGTTATTTTTGACTCCAATCTATTTATCAATAACCAAATTTTACCCCTTCCTAATGGCGGAAATAATGGTAATGGGGGGGCTGTTGTTCAAATTAGTAATGGATTAAACCAGGGATTTACAGTTAACAATACAGCTTTTATAAATAATACCGCAGCCAGTCAAGGTGGAGGCATTTGGATGATGGATGCTCCTACAACAATTACTAATAGTACCTTTTCAGGAAATCGGGCAGAAGCAACAACAGATCAAGGTAATGGTGGGGCAATGGCTCTTTATGGCCCCACTAATATTGTTAATACTACTATTGCCGATAATTATGCAGGATGGGCAGGTGGTGGAGTTTCCGCAGCATCAGATGAAACGGTGACTGTTCAAAATACAATTTTCTATAATAATACTGCCAATAATGGGGGGAATTCATGGAATATTTTACAACATACTAATCGAACTTTTAGCGATTTAGGCGGAAATATTCAATGGCCAGGAAATCCTAATCAAACGGGAGATAATTATAACGCGACAACAAATATTGTCAAAGTTGATCCTCAATTAGGAACCCTCCAAAATGTCAACGGAACTTATATTTATCCTTTATTAATTGGTAGTCCTGCTATTGATACCGGAGTCAATAATTCATTAACAACTGATCAACAAAATCAACCTCGTCCTGTTGATGGCGATCAAAATGGAACAGTGATTATTGATAGTGGTGCTTACGAGTTCACTGTTACGCCATCACCAACTCCCACACCATCACCAACACCATCACCGACTCCAACACCATCACCGACTCCAACACCATCACCGACTCCAACACCAACACCAACACCATC
>NZ_LN889770.1 GCF_900009145.1 Planktothrix tepida PCC 9214 | reverse complement strand
GAGAGAATGGGAAATTTTCTCCTTCTCATATATTTCTTATATTTTTCCTCTATCTTGCTTAGTTGATAGACCTTACAGTTTATTTACGAAACTTCTCAAGCGGGAATCATTGGAGTAGCCGGACATGGCACTAGAGGAGGATGTCGGGTTAGTCTTTTCGTCCTGAACATCAATGTTTCTATGACGTTAGCGATCGCCAACACATATCTAGAGATAACTTCATGAAATCATCCAGTAACCAGAACTCATACCTTCCCAGCGCCAATGCCAAGACTAATAGCATAGATGAAGCTTGGACGGGAACCAACGAACAGTGGTGGAATTGGTATATTTCATTGGCTGAGAATAGCCAACAGCCTGTTGATCCTGAGAGATTGATTGTTCAACCCGAACCAGATCCTCATAAAGTACCAACCATTGAGGAACTTCGTAGAGAACTCGCCGAGCCGTTTCCTATTTCAAACAGTCAAATTCAACAATTTCAAACGGAGAGTTATATAAAAATCAAAAATGTTCTCAGTCCCGAAGCCCTGTTTTTGCTCCGAAAAGAATTGAAGAAGCTGTTCGAGCAGTATAATCCACCAGATCCGGCTCGACAATTCAGTAGCCGAGAGTTGCTATGGCTCGAAAGTGAAATCGCTAGGGAGTTTGTGTTGAGCAAAAAGTTGGGTCGGCTGGCGGCAGAGTTGTTGGGAGTGGCAAGCGTTCGGGTCTACCATGATGACTTTTTGTGCAAAGAGCCAGGATGTGGCCGTACTCCCTGGCATTACGATGGTCAACATTATCCCATTGCCAGCAATAATGTTGGTACAATGTGGATTCCTCTGCAATCGACTCCCAAAGAAATGGGATTGCTGGAGTTGGCAAAAGGAATGGAGGTTTACAAGCTCGTCAGAGAAATCCCATTCGACAAATTTTCTCAAAATCATGACCGGGCCATATCCGAAATGCTTCAATCTCGTGGCATCGCGATCGATCGAGAACCCTTTGATCTTGGGGATATCAGTTTTCACCATTGTTTGAATGTGCATGGGGCGGGTGCCAATCATACCACCCAGCAGCGTATAGCTTTTGGGATCAGCTATTTTGAAAATGGAGCTTGTGTCGTTGATGCTCCAAAGCTAATTTCCGGCGATTGGCAGAAGTTCATGCCAGGAGTCCAGCCATCAGAGCCTATCTCCAGCTTTTATAATCCGATTGTTTAAGCGTAAATTTAGCCCGACCTTACATCTGCTGTTGCAATCTTTCATTCACCCAAACCATATCTGATTCTGACAAAGCAGGAATCGGAGGACGGTTGTAATCAATCCTTAAGTCATAGCTTCCCTGATCGTAAATCTGATCGAGCAATGGCTTTAGGTCGATCCTTAGTTCTGGTTCACTAGCCTTTAGCGGTACGATCAATTCAGGAATACGATCTGGCAAATTAAACCCATAAAGTTGAGCTTTCGGACGAGTTTCGCTATGACTTACCACAATCCGATAGTGACTCGGCAAAAAATTTCCCGCCATTGGCATCGAATTTCCCTGACGCAACAAATCAATTTCAACGAAATTAGTTGCACTACCCAAAATCTTTAGCCGCTTTGTTTCGTATTGCAGTCGCCCAATTCCTACCTGTTTATTTTTCGGAGAAAGTACCTCAATAATGGTCACGACTTCCTCAGTTTCCACAGCCCGAATTTCTAAGTATGCTTCTGTCAAAATTTCTGGCATCGGTAGCAACACATCGATCGGCATTGTTGGGGAAACAACTGCAAGATTGGATTCAGTCGATCGCGCTAAAGAAAGCGAACTTTGCACCGATACATCGGGTACACCCACAAGCACAGCCGTGTCTCCATTCACCTCATACACACGCTCCTCGATAGCCACAATGTACTTTGGGCGAAGCTTAGGGGCAAGGTCATTAGCGATCGCTGTAATTAACCGATGGTGGATTCCTGCCCACAGAGAAGGATGTTCCAGATAAGGATTCATACCGGGAAATGGAGAAGGCATAAGTAAAACTCCTAAAGCAAGCGACTCATCGGCAACCCACTTACTTTGAGCAAAACAGGAAGCACCTTTTATTTTACCCTACCCGTTCAGCCATAAGCGGAATGATCGAGAGAATGGGAAATTTTCTCCTTCTCATATATTTCTTATATTTTTCCTCTATCTTGCTTAGTTGATAGAC
>NZ_LN889769.1 GCF_900009145.1 Planktothrix tepida PCC 9214 | reverse complement strand
TTAGAGCAAATAGACTTCAAAGCTAGGAAATTTCAAGTTATTGGCAAAGGTAATAAGCAACGGTGGTGTTTTTACAGTGAATTTGTGCAACTGAGTCTGAATCACTACATCACATATTACAGACATCTAACCCATCCAGCCTTGTTTACTGCTCAACAGCCCAAAACTGGGGTTGTCTCCCGTCTGTCTTACCGTATGGCGCATAAATCCTGGACAAGTTTGATTGGGAATATTCCAGAGCTTCAGGGGGTGAAACTTCATGATTTAAGGCACACTTTTGCTACAGAACGGGTGGGACTGATGGGAATTGAAGAACTTAGGGCTTTGATGGGACATGAGAGCATTCAGACAACGTTACGGTATCAAAAAGTAACGCCACAACGGGCTGAGAAAGTAGCGCAAATGGCGTTTAGTAGTTTGCCAAATTTTTCTGAATAATTTTAGGAATTACCGAAATTTCACCGGAAGAAACAATACTTTTGGCTGGAATTAAAATTATGGGACAGAGAATACCTCCTACTGTGTACCAATAAATTGAGGTAAGCTGCCTCCTAGCGGGGATGTAGAAACATCAGTGGCTAATATGCTTGCTAGATAAGGGTTTCAGCCTTAGCGTACAATTTTCCCGTTTGGGCACGGTGATGCCATTACGGGTCAAAATAGCGAGTTTGTCGTGAACCGCAAAGTAGAAACTTAACGTCCTCCGGTGTAAAGGTTGCAGCGATTGGTTGTAATAAATCTTTACATCATGTCCTATTGTGCGCGGCTCTCGGCAACTACCCTTAGCGTTACTTTCTGCATGGATGCTACTGAAACCCCATTTACTGCTGTGCAATCTTCCTTTCCCCTAGAACAAAGTTAACCCTTACATCATCCAGTTTTCCATTCCCCCCTCTGAAGAAAGAACTTAATCGCAATGCTGTTAAGGAATATTAAGGAAAGTTATAATTCCCTGACATTGCTTTTAATGAGAACTTCAGGGCTTAATTATGTGGTTGAAATACGGTGTGGCTTGTGATGGTGAACTCAAGAATATTGAGGAAGTTTCACGGGGAAAAACTCAGTTAACTTGCCTCTATTGTGGCGGTCAACTCACGGCGAAGAAAGGCAAGGTTAAAGAACATCATTTTGCTCATACTGAAGATAGTTGTAAACCTGTTTCTGCACGGGTTAAAAATAAAGCTTTTCCTTCACTTCCTCTCTATGATAATTTTAACATTCAACTCAAAGGAGAAGAATTAGAACAGTTAAAAATCCTGTGGAAAGAATATGGCGCTACTGGTTATCCCATCTCCAAAGACTTGATTAATTTCCAGTGGGTGTTAAAGAAATTGATGCGATGGCGTAGCCGCCGCCTGTCGGCATCGCACGATGGCACTTATCAATTTACTGACCTGGGTAAGATTCCCGTTGGTGCGTTGTCTCTGAAACTGTTTAACCAAGTCCAAGAACCGTTAATGTTAGCAGAACTGACAAAGTTAGAACAATCTGTTAATTTAGCTCAAGTCGCTTCCTTATCAAGTTTACCTGAACGACTGGCTGACTTACAAATTTATCGCGCTCAACTGAGACGAATTCTGTTAAATTCCCTTTATTTTCTTGAGATTAAAGCAGATGGTCAACTGTTCTACAAGATTGGCATCACGACTCGATCAATTGAAGAAAGGACAGCAGAAATTCAACGAGATTTAAAACAGCATTACGATGATATTGTAGTTAATTTACTGGGACTGTGGCAGCATCGGGGAAATATTGAATTGTATTTTAAACATCGCTACAAGGCTTTTAATTATCCCATCGGTTCTTTAACGGAATATTTTAAGTTTGTTGATGTTAAGCCTGTGTTGAATGATTTGTTTGAGATGGAGGCTAAGGAATTGTCGGCGGTTGAGTTGGGAGTGATAAAATCAAATAACATTAATATTATAGACGAGTTAAGACAGGTTTGTTAGGATTAACTAAGTCTAATCTATAGTTAGTTAACGGAGGATTTCTACCATTGCCTTCTCGTACTGTAATTAAGAAGGTAGAATTATTAGAATCTTGAGTGATATTCTCAATGAATTGAAATTGTAAAGGTTCTGCATTTAATTCTCTAGCTTGGTTAAAATTAGGTTCAGAAATACAGAAGATTACGGCTCCATCTTGATATCGACCTGCATAAAGCCAATAAGTTTGATTTGGGCTGCTAAATTCTTCTTGATAATATACAGTAAATCGTTCAATTTGAGGTAGATCTTGTTGTCTCTGGCACATCTTATTGATATAAACTTCATTAGCCCAGGAACGCTGCTGTCCAGATAGTGCTATCTGAATAGATAAAATTCCAAAACTGAGTATTAGAGGTAAAAATAATTTGTTTTTCATGATATTATCCAATCTGGTATTTTATAACATACCTAATAATAAATGTCTTTATTCGTCAAGATGTTTATCTCTGTTGTAAATAATTTTCTAACTCGGCTGTACGCTGTTTAGTCATGCGCTCCAAACATTCATTGAGAAATCCTCTATGACCCGTACCCCCTCGACTCCTGTAAACTTCAAATTCGCAGTTATTATCACGTAATTGAATCCAGCCTCGCTGTGCTTCAACCAGTAAAGCTTTTTCTTCACTACTCAACGTTGGAATAATCTGTTGGTAAACTTGATTTAATCTCTGATCTGCTGCTTCATATCTTAACCGGATACACGCTCTAACTTCTACATCACCTCTAGGATTATTGCAATTAACCTGTGACTGTGCAATTTGCTGAGATTGGCGTTTAACCGTTGAAATTGAGTTAGCATAACCTGGTGAAAAACAATTCTCCAACACTGTCAAGATTATTGTTAAGCTAAAAAGTAGCTGCCTTTTCATAATCACATTCCCTCTTCAGCATTATCAAAGTTAACACAGATTTATTGTACTTCTGTACAGCAACAGTTCGTCATAGTTATCCTTAAGTTTAACTTAAGTTATACTCCTATATAGCTGCTAAATGGACATCTTATTGGATGAACCCTAAGTTTCTGGTTCATCTGGAATCGGCTTAATAAATTGACGGTTAGCACGGACGAAACAACTACCTTTGTCTAGCTCAATTCTTAAGTTACTTGCTACTGGAATCCAAGGTTTACCTTGCTTATCTCGTAATACAATATTGTTGCCGAATTGGGTTGTTACCGCCCTCAACTTCTGTCCAGTCTTAAAGGTTATCATCACTGGCCAATTGATAATGGTGTGGTAGTTATCCTTAAAAAGTATACTTGGTGCATCTATATCATCCATAGAAATGCCTTGATATTGTTGGAGCATTCGACAGTTTAATCCTTGTGGGTCTTTGTCGGTAACTACCCAATTGAATTGAGAAATCCCATGTCGATCTGTTGTGGGAGATAAAATATAATCACCATTAGCATTAGTCTTAGGAATAGCCCAACTAGGCGCACATATTAAAACTAAACTAATAACAGTGATTAATACAATTTTAAGTAACTTCATAGCTTGACAAGAGCGATTATCGAAATTATATGATAGTAACCATTTCTAATTTAGGCTCAGAATCTTATCATTCAGGTATGATTTACAGAATTTTACACAGTTTGTTAAAATTTTAATTTGTTTGAGATTAAAGATAAGTTTTTAAAGTAAACTGAATAATATTAATGTACATTTGTCAAAATTTGTGAAACAACTAAGCCTCTTTGATGACCCCACGCCTCCACTTCTGAACCAGCAACCCAAGCTTCTTAATACCTGGGTTAAAGTTTGAGTTGAAGATGGTACAGGCAAAGTCGGTTATATGTACGGAACTAAAGTGGGCCATCCAAGCTGTGATTAATACTTCCTCCCAAGAGACGGCTTTATTCGACCTTGCCCCGGTGCATTGCAGCCCCAATGAGATTAATCGGTTAAGAAATATAAACATTATAGAGATTTATAATTGATGAGTTAGCATGGTATTGTAGGATTAAATCCTTGCTATACTTCGGTTTCAGCTTGATTAGCTTTATAACCACTATATAAACATTACTTTTAAATAGATGACTCAAGAAAAAGAAAAATCGCATTTTTCTAAGTATTACGGGATCTATTTAGGAATACCTTTCCTAGCTTTGTTAGTGTTCTTTGTCGTTTTTTTGATGAATGAAGAACCAAATTTAATTATAATTAAGAAATATCTAGCTTTATTACGAATGCCAATTATTGCTGGCTTAATGTTGTTCTTTTTTCCTATTATTTCATCAATAAAAATTATAAAGAACCTTTTAGAAAATCTTTTTGTTATGCGTGGGGTGGGTCAATTAATAACTGTACTCGGTTTTTCCATTGGAACAGCAGCAATGATTGTTTGTTCTTTTAATTTGATTGTAATAAATGCTTCTGAACGCTTCGATATTGAACCTTTATCTACTATATTTAACATTAACGTTAACGGTATAAATTTAGATCTATTATCATTAATATCAATAATAATTCTGGCTTCTCCTACATGGATATTGACAATTCGTTTAACACTCTGTGACTGGGGAATAATAAATCAAAACTATTGTGAATATAAACGAGAAGAATTAAATAAATTAAAGTTTAATAAAAAACTTGGAAATCAAATTCAGGTTGATAAAAAGAGACAAAGTGAAATTAAGTATTCTGTTATAGGAACATCTCTTATTTTAATTTTAACCCTTATATTAACACTAATCTTATATAATCAAATTGAGCTTATTTATCCGACTAATTTATATCCATTAAATCTGAATCATTCATACCAACTTGAAAAATCACTAGATTTTGATGAAATAGCAAATAATCCAGAATATACTTCAGAGTTTTTGTCATTATTTATTGTAGGTTGGGTTGTTTATGTACTAGGGTTCTTTTTATTTGATCCTAAAAAAATACAGGGTGGAGATGAACCATTAAAGAATTTAACTCAAAGACGATCTGCTCCTGCATTATTTTATCTTTTATTGATGGTTTGGGTTTTAACAGGGTTCTTTAGTGGGTTAAGCTTTTGGACAGATGTTTGGCATCTTCCGATTACCTTAATTATTGTTTCATTATCGGGCTCCCTATATTTGATTTTCTCTATAGATAGCTTTTTTGAGCTAAAAATACCTAATTCTGTTACTGAGAAAGAATCTAAGTCTGTTACTGAGAAAGACTGCCAAAAACATGAAATTAATGAAGAAGAACAGCTAAAAGATAATTTTAAGAAAATAATTAAAAGACGTTTAGGAAAAAGTAATAATAAGACTTTAGTTGTTGTTGCAACAAGTGGAGGTGGAATTCAAGCTTCAGGTTGGACAGCAAAAGTTTTATGTGGTTTACAAAAGGAGCTAGGAGAGTCATTTACTCAATCTATTGGCTTGATTAGTGCTGTATCTGGTGGTTCTGTAGGAACAATGTTTTTCCTTGATCAGTTTGATGACAGCAAGTATTGTCCTGATGATCAATCTCTTGATAGTATTTTTAAGAATGCTACTAAAGATTGGTTAGATGCTGTGGGTTGGGGAATTGCTTATCCTGACATGATGAAATTTTTTGCTGTTCCTTGGGGACTTTTAATACTTTTAAATCAAGCTATCAAGTTTATTTCGGATAAAAATAGAGTCAGTGGAAAACTTAAAACAGATTCTAAAGAAACTAAGCCTTCTGCATTAGATTTATTCTTAAAATATAGTGATCGTGGTTATTCCCTAGAATGGTATTGGAAAAAACAGTTAAAATTAAAATCAAAAAATCAAGAGACAACGTTAGCTGATTGGAGAGAAAAAGTTGACGAGGGACTTATTCCAATTCCCGTTTTCAATGGAACTTTATTAGAAGGTGGTCGGCGATTCTTGATTTCTCCGATACAGTTTAAAAGTAAAACAGATGAAGATATGAAAGCCAAAGATTTTCAGGCTTTATATCAACAACGGTATGATTTAGATGTGACTACTGCCGCTAGACTTTCTGCTAGTTTCCCTTATGTTACGCCTTCATCAAGACCTTATCATTCATCTTTAAAAAAAGAACCTGTTATTGATAAAAAAGTTGATACTGATACAAAAACTGTTACTGATACAAAACCTGTTATTTATCATGTCGCCGATGGGGGTTATTTTGATAATTTTGGAACTTTTACTGCACTTGAATGGTTAGATAAAAATATAGAAGATTTAATGAATGATTCAATAGTTGAACGAGTTATATTCATCCAAATTAATCACTTTCCAACTGAAGACATCAGAGAGGAAAATGGGTTTCTGGGTTGGTTTACAGAGTTAACTGGCCCATTATTGACACTATTTAATATTAAAGAATCAACTCAAATTGCTCGGAATCAGCTAGATAGCAAGTTAATTAAAAGTAAAATTGATTTGATTCGGCATAAAATTGAGAATAAAAAGAATGAATTAAAGAACAAAAAACTTGAAGATATTTTTCACAGTATTACTATTACTTTTGAAGGTAAAGATGCCCCCTTATCTTGGTACTTAAGTAATCACCAGATCAATGAATTACAAGGGAATTGGGATAATATTATAAAGCAATATAAGTTTGGAAAATTAAAAGATTTTTGGAACGAAATTAAATAAGCTATACTTTCCTAATCCTCTACTCACCGTATTATCTGAGTTTATTCTTTTAACAACATTTTGATCCAAATCGGATTAAACAAATAGTAAAAATGAGTTTTTCCTGTTATCTTTTCCCATAAAGAACTGTCAATAGGAGTTTTATGAAATTCAATTTCAATAGAGGTTTTTTTCTGTGGTACAGGTGTTTTTGATCCAAACCAATCTTGATTAGAATAATAATCTATCCAGTTGGATATTACTTTATTATCTAAGCATTTTTGTATTTCTTTCTGAAGATTAACTGATTTATAAGAAAGAAATTTTAAAGTTCCACCTAAAGTAATATAGCGTAGAGGAATCAATTGAGTAGTTGAAGGATTATAATCTGCTAGAACATCTGTGCTAATCATTACTCCAAAACTATAAGCAACAACTGTTACTTTTTCATAATTACTTAACAAATTATTGAGAAGCGGTATTACTCGATTACGAGTTTTGGTTCTTAGACTAATTCCTTCTTCATCATTTCTTAGATATTGGGTTACAAAATAAAACTGATCTACAATTCCCTCTACAGGCAAAAAAGTTAAAATCAGGCTGACAATAATCCAAATTTGCCAATTAACCATAGAATTAGCGATTAAAGAAATAGCTTTTGCTAAGTCGTCAGGAATGGACTGTCCAAAAAAGTTATGATTTTCACCAATTGTTGTCATTGCTATTGCTACAATTCCGTAATACCAAAACACCATTAGTAAAGAAGAGATCAAAAAACATACACTTGAATAAGAAACTTCAAAAACAACTTTCCATACACGGGAGAAAATCCAGTCAATAAATAGACCAAATCCCTGAAATATTTTTATTTTCAACTCTTTATTGCTTAATTTGTTCTCAGCAACTAAATCTTGCCAATAGGCTTCATATATATCTATTTCTCTGGAAATATTATTATCTTTATCATAAAAACAAAATCTTTTTCCAGTATATCCCTGAATTTGAGCTTCACCTTTATCCTCAAAGCTAAAATCTTCTAGGTTACTAAGTCCATTACTAATAAGCTCAAGGCAAACTCCCTTTTCTTGAGGTGATAATCCAGGTATAAAAATTACGGCTTCATGCGAAATACTCTTGTTGATTGATGTTTCCATAAATTATTGTTATAATTATGTATCATTATATCCTAAGCCAACGGATAAGTAATTTGTTCAAACCCCTGACTCTTGATTCTTAACATTTCCCCTTGTTTCATCACACTATATAAATTTTGCCGATTATTAAACACCCATTGAGCCGTGTAGACATCAGGGCAGGTAATTCGATAGGCACGTTCTGCCTGCACAAATTCAACGGTACAACCCGATGGTAAAATTAAATTCATTAGAATGCAACTATTATTCATCAAGTGGCTCAACTCCTTCAGGATATTCGATGGTATCACTATCTGCTGCCATAATTTTAATAACGTTTAATGCTGCTAAACAATCACTGAGCGCTCGATGTTCACTACATAAAGGTTGCCATTTGTATTTGTGCCAATATGTACTCCATTCTCCATACCACTGAGCATGAATCTCCATTAAGCATTCACTCCGATCTGATAAT
>NZ_LN889768.1 GCF_900009145.1 Planktothrix tepida PCC 9214 | reverse complement strand
GAGGGAAAAGCCTGATTTTTCGTAGGCTGAAAGGGCATAACTGCGTTAAAATTCCCCTTAGTCATAAAAGAGGGTTAAATTAAACAATTTGCTGTGACCCTAAATTTATCCCGTTTACAATCCGCTTTACAAACTCTCATGGAGACGCACCATGGCACGTCTCTACTACCAACTATTCATTATTTTGATACTTTAGCTTCTACAAATCAAACGGCTTGGGAACTGTTAGAACAAGGTGAACCAGCAGGAACCGTTGTCATCTCTGGACAACAAACGGCTGGACGGGGACAGTGGGGCCGACAATGGCAGTCGAGTCAGGGGGGGTTATTTTTATCAAAAACCTTGGATCTCAAGCTTTCTGTGGCTCAACAAGCGCAATTAACGTTATGTTCTGCGTGGGGTATAGCAACAATTTTGCGCGATCGCGGTTGTCCGGTTCAACTCAAATGGCCCAATGATTTAATTTTAAATCAGCGCAAATTGGGGGGAATTCTCACCGAAACCAAAATTTCTCAGCATTATATTACTCAGGCGGTAATCGGAGTTGGCATTAACTGGAGTAACCCTGTTCCTGAAATCGGGATTAATTTACAAACGTTTTTTGCTGATTCTGCAACAATCTCTTCGATTCAATCCCTAGAATTTTTAGCGGCATTAATTTTACAGGGATTAGATTTAGGCATTCAACAATTATCCAGTGCTACTATTAACAAAGTCTTAACGGATTATACCCACCTGTTAACTTGTATCGGCAAGCCGATCTCGATTGCGGATCAACAAGGTGTGATTATCGGTATTTCGGAACAGGGAAACCTCCGAGTGGGTCTGTATCCCCAAACCGAAATCGGGTTTTCTCAAGAAATTGACCTGAAGCCCGGTACAATAAGTGTCGGCTACAGTTAAACGGTTAGATCATCATTGGTTGTGTGAGGAAGATGACGGAACCCAGTTACCCCCCTAAAAAATATTCATCCCCCAAAACCCGGCCTGGGCATTTGCGCCAGGGGTCAGGACGTTATGCCCTCTTGGGTTTAAGTTGTCTGACAGGTTTACTGCTCTTGAGTAGCCGTGTGATTGCTACGGATGAGTTTTCGATTCCTGGGGAGAGTGAATCGGTGGAAACGGTTGCTCCCGCCACACCTCAAACGACTACAGAATATAGTGATCCTGCCATTCCTTCTGATGCTGAACCCCCGGTTGAACCGGAAGTTACTTATAGCGAGCCCGCACCCGTTACCGATAACTTTATAGAACCTGATCCTAATTATTCTGAACCCGCCCCAGAATCGACCTATAATCCTGAAACCGAATATAATTCAGAACCATCGCAACCTGAAATTCCTAATATTGTCCCCCCACCACAACAAGAGATTGTTTTACCGGACACACCCCCCGCAGCAGATTCTCCGGCGAATGCTTATATTGATCCCACGGAGTATCAAGTGGGTGCAACGGATGGGTACGAGGCTCCCTCTAGTGTTGTATTTTCAGAACGTTCAACCGGATGTGAAACGGCGTTACAGTTGGGACAATCGGCGGGAGATTTATGCTCCCCAGTCTACCCGTCTGGACTCTATCAAGCGGAAAATAATCCAGTTCCCAATATAGAAAATAGTCCCTATATTGGCAATACTCCCTATATTGGTAATACTCCCTATATTGGTAATAGTAATAACTCAATTCCTAACCCCTTAGTTAATCCGGGAACGGTTGCTTCTGACTCTAATGGGTTTGTTGCTAACTCCTCACCGACGTTTGCGGGAGGTTCTGAAGAAAGTTATACCTCTTCTTGGCAACCTGAACCTGTTGATTATGGGTCAGGTGGGTCATACTCTGGAGAAGTCGCTGTTAGTGGGTTTAGTCCGATTCAAGTCGGCCCAATTGCCGTGAGCAGCATGAGCAATTCGGGTTTGGCTTATTATAATCGCACCCAACGACCTGCGGCGGTTCGGGGAAATGGGGATACTAGCGTTCTTTTCCCTTTGAGTATTCCAGCACCGATTACTTCGTTGTTTGGTTGGCGAGAACATCCGGTTCTCGGTTATGGCCGTTTTCACACGGGAATTGATTTAGGGGCTGATGAAGGAACTCCCGTTGTGGCGTCCTATTCGGGTCAGGTGTCGATTGCAGATTGGTTAGGCGGTTATGGGATGGCCGTTGTCCTCAATCACACGGAAAAGTCCCAGGAAACCCTTTATGGTCACTTATCGGAACTGTTTGTTAAACCGGGAGAAACCGTTAAACAAGGGGACGTGATTGGACGAGTCGGAAGTACCGGGCTATCAACCGGGCCCCATTTACACTTTGAGTTGCGAAAACTTACCAGTCAAGGATGGGTTGCTATTGACCCGCGTAATGATATTGAAGTGGCACTAGCTCAATTATTAAATACGATGAAGGTGGCAGAAGTTCCCTCGTCAGAGTTTATTGCCAAATTAGCAGAAAAAACGACGGATGCAGAAACCGGAACGCCTAAATTACCGCCTTTACCCCCAGGGATTGATATCATGATTCCTAATTTAGAACCTCCAACCCTTAACTTTGGATTTGCAGAGAATGTTAAAACTCCTGGCTAGGATTTAAAGTTGTAAGAGGCATTAAAAATAAATCTCATCAAAAGCTAGTGCTAATACAGCACGAGTTGATTTTGTACTCAAAGCCAAGGCTGTTTTATTGATTAAATAGCCCTGACTGAGTTAATATTTCTGGGTTCAATTAGTTAGGGGAAGAAATTTCTACTGAATCTGTATGAGATTGAGGGGTTTGTATCCATTTATAACGCTGCGTAATCCGACGCTCAGGATCAATTCCTTCAAAGGTTGGCGGAATCCAAACACGGACTAATAAAATCACAGCTAAAACTAATAAAAATCCACCCGTTGCTAAAATTTGAATCCATTCGGTTTCTAAAACCCCTTTCACAATAACTTCTCGTAACACCGAGACAATAGAAACTTCTACAGCAACTCCAATTGAAATCCGTTTTTCTTGTAAATAAATAATTAACAAGCGGAATAATTCAACCAGAATTAACAGAAATAAAATATCTGCTGTGACTTCTTGGAAATTTAAGGGAGGTAGCAGAGAGAAAAACATTTCTCTGAGTTGCAAGACCATAAAACAAAATAGCCCAATACATAAAGAAATGACAATTAAGTCTTGAATCATTTCTAAGGTATTGATAATCCGAAATCGTCCTAACCAGGTTGGCTTGAATTCAGGTAAGGGTTCAAGGGGATTGTGCATGGTTTGTTTTTATTCCTATATTGTGTTAGGCTCTTTTCCTAGAGTATACAAATTTGGCTTATAAGTAAACGTATAATATATTAAAATTATTTATGTTATGAATGATCGAACCTGCATAAACCTCTCAAAGTCATGAGGGGGGATGGCTTGACAGTTGGGAAGGGGATCTCAATTGCGAAAAAGAGCCAAAAGCATTGGTTAACAGAAAATCAAGTACATTGGGTCAAAGCTGTAATTTTTAATGAAGATAAACATTACTGCATTGGTACTAATCAATCCTTAAAATCCTTAATTTTTAATTTTTTCGACATAACCCCATAAACTATAATCCCGACTTAACCAACCGTGAAAAAATGCCATTTGACTCGGATTTTCTTGAACCCGTTTATAACGATATAAAATCCGTTCATTCACGATTTGTAAGGCAGTATATTGGTTATTGCCACGTTCTAAAGCTTCACGGGTTTGTTGATCAAAGGTTCCGGTTTGAGGCAGTCCTAATGCTTGTTGTAGAAAGGTAATTGAGTTATTAATTCCAAAGTTAACCGCAGTATCAAACATCACAATTGCTAAAGCGGGGTGCATTTTTGCCGATTCACTTCCTTGCCAATAACTATTATAAATTTCGATTAATTCGGTTTCGGACATTTGGCTAACATCTAAGCCCGGTAATCCTCTCTGTGAACGATAAGCATCATATTCAGCTTGGGTAATTCCTCGGTAAGTTCTCCCCCCAATATCGGCGGGATGGTCGCTTAATCCCCCTTCAAAATAAAGGGTAAATCCTAACGCTGCATTGAATAATTTGGTTTCATAATCACTTCTAATTTTATTCCTTGCCCAACTTTGGCTCCCAATCGCTACGGAAAATGCTAAGGTGAGTAACACCATTCCGGCGATCGCTTGAGGTTTGAGTTTGGCTTTGAGTTGTTTAGGAAGCATTTGCTGCCAATTCCAATTCATCAGTTTAGAGGGGATCAAAGTTACCATAATCCTATTTAGCGGAGTCCAGACCGATAAGTCACAGTCTAGGATAACAGATCAGTGGACAGTTAGCGGTTAACAGTTGACCGTGTACAGTTAAAAATCGTGATAACTGTAAAAAATGAGCCAGACAGTAGTATCCTAGTTCCTACACTATGGTCAACCCATGAGTGTCTTCCTAAAGCATCCTCGCCGTTCCACGGTTTAGGAGTGTCAATAACTGATAACTGATAACTGATAACTGATAACTGATAACTAAATGTCCGTGAATCCGAATCAATCCTCTGATCCCGTTGTCATGCAGCCTGATAGTCCCCAAGGGTGGACAGAAGTGGCGGAACGTTATTATGTTCAGAAATTGTATGCTGAGGCGATTACCGCGTGTCAACAGGCGATTGCGATGGAACCGAACTGGGCGTTAGCTTATGTGACGATAGGGAATATTTATCAAGCTCAAAGTCAACTGGAAGAGGCGATTCGTTCTTATCAACAAGCCTTACAAATTAACCCGAATTTAGCCCAAGCTCATGCTAATTTGGGGAGTATGTTTTACCGACAAGGACAACTGGAATTAGCCATTAAAAGTTATCGCCAAGCGGTGAAGTTACAACCGGATTTAGCTGCTGTTCATTGGAATTTAGCCAAAGTTTTAAAACACTTAGGACAGGATGCAGAAGCTCAAGTTTCAGAACAACGCGCTTTAGCTTTAAATCCACAATTGGGTGGGGCTGAAGTTCTATTTAATCAAGGGAATCAATTGGCGCTCCAAGGAAAAGTTGAAGAGGCGATCGCAACTTGGAAAAAAGTAATTGAACTAAAGCCGGATTTTGCAGAAGCCTATGGTCAGATGGGAATGGTGTTACGACATCAAGGTAAATATAAAGAAGCCATTCCGGTCTTAGAAAAAGCGATAGAACTCAAACCTAATTTGCCCTTAGCGCATCAACATTTATGTGGAATTTACCGCGATAGTAGTAATTTAGCAGCCGCCCGAAAAGCCGTGGATCGGTATGTGGAATGTTGTGGTGAAATTGACCCGATAATGGCAGCAATTTATAATATTAGTACCTATCAAGTATCAGGGTTAAATTATATTGCTAAAGAACGATTTTTGAAGTTAGAATCTCAACTGTATTCTAAATTAGATCGAACTACTTTGGTAGAAATCAAATCTCTATATTCTAATTTACTGTTTAGTATGCCCTATTTAAGGGATGATTTGAATAAAAATATTAAGCTTCATCATCGAATTACGAAACGATATATTGAGACTATTCTTAAACCGAAGTATCAACAAGTTTCGGATGAGATTCCTTCCTCATTTCCCCATTCTCCCTTAAGAATTGGTATTTTATCAAGCCATTTTAATCGCCATTCGGTTGGGTGGTGTAGTTTAGATGTTTTGCGGGAATTATCGAATTTATCGGTTAATCTTTATCTCTATTGTACGGATCGCCTACAAGCGGATGATCGCACGCCGTTATTTGAAGCGATCGCCCATAAATTTTTTATTCCTAAATACTATCCCAATGGATTACCCACACCGGAAGAAATTATTCAAGAAATTAAGACTGATGAAATTGATATTCTGTTAGATTTAGATGCGTTAAGTTTACCAATTCATGCTGATATTTTTTATCAAAAACCCGTTCCCATTTGTATTTCTTGGTTAGGGTTTGATGCGTTACAAATTTCTAATCAAACTTATTTTTTAGGGGATTCCTATACTCATCCTCAAGGAACTGAAAAATATTATACAGAACAATTGTTACGGATGCCAAACTCGTTTATGGCGGTTTCGGGCTTTAATCGAGATTCAGTTGAACCGATTAAAGTTCGACAATCTTACCGCATTAGTTCTGATCAAATTGTCTATTTATGTGTAGCATCGGGTCGAAAATTTAATGCTGAATTAGCAAAAGCTCAAATTGAGATTCTCAAACAGGTTCCTGATAGTATTTTAATTTATAAAGGTTTGGCGGATCAAGACGTTGTGATTTCAACCTATCGCCAAGTTTGTGATGCGGTGGGGGTGGGGAAACATCGGATTAAATTTTTACCTCGTTTTCCTCAAGAGGAAGAACACCGAAAAATTTATGCGATCGCCGATATTCTCTTAGATTCCTATCCCTATAATGGCGGAACTCATACCTTAGAAGCATTATGGTTTAATGTTCCAGTGGTGACTCGAAAAGGAGAACAATTTTTATCGCGGATGGGTTATTCTTTCTTACAAGGATTATCGATTCCAGAAGGAATTGCTGAGTCTTGGAAAGACTATATTAACTGGGGGGTACGTTTCGGTCAAGATGAAGCGTTGAGGAAATCCGTTCAAGAAAAGTTAATTCAATCCAAGCAATCTGAACTTTTAGCTCCTCTTTGGAATCCTAAACAATTTGCTCAGGATTTATATGATATTTTACAGCAATTAACGGTTAAAAAATCCTAGGGTGCTACCCATTACAGTTTAAAGCTTGGTGTGTGCGACGGATCATCTATGTCAACAATTGCGCCAAAAGCCCGGAAATAAATTTCGGGCTAAAAGCTCAAACCCGTTAAAACGGGTTAAGAAAGACAAATCTTGAGTCATCTAAAGATGACTTTAGTTCTTAGCCCGAACTTGAGTTCAGGGCTAACGTGGGTTAAGTTGACGGACTTTGGCGGCGGATTGATCCTTGCATTCTTCCCTTTATCAATTCCGCCTGATGCAGGCTAGCATTGAGATCGATTAAGAAGCAAGGGCTATTTTTAAGTGGATTAAGCGTTCACGGGACTCTTGTTTAACTAACCCATCAATCGCTGCATTTTGTAATCGAATAAACGCTTCAAAATCTTCTTGGCTATATTTGGTTGTTTGTAACAATTGTCTCAGTTCTTCTTCAACTTTAAGGGTTAAATAACCTTGTTCTAAAGCTTGGTTAACCAGCTTATAGATTGCACCCATACTCAATAATTCTCCTAAATCTCAATAAAAAACTTAACCTCTGAAATAATTTCTAGGTTATTAAAAGGGACAGGCACATTTAGATGGAAATACGAGGAAATCAAAACATGGTTTGCTTTTCCTTGATTCTCAAGAATTTAAAACCTCTATTTCTATTAGAATCAATTAGAGGAACAGTAGAAAAAAAGATGTTAAATCATTCCAGACCTATCAATTGCTGTATCAAAACAGACATTTCCTGAACAGGCAGTTTTGTGGGTAGAGGGTATTTTTAGTTTATCTCAATTTTTCTGAAATGGCGAGTCTAACTCCAATAAACTCATCATTATGAGTTCAGGAAATTAAGGTTGATTCCAAACCTTCACTTGTCCATCCCATCCTCCACTGACTAAAGTTTTACCATCAGGGCTAATACTCACTGCATTAATGTAACCAGAGTGACCTTTTAAATTGCCTTTTAATTGACCCGTTGCTAAATCCCAAAGTTTCACCGTTTTATCCCAACTTCCACTAATTAAGGTTTTACCATCGGTGGTGATTACGATTGACCAAACCCCATCGGTATGACCGCTTAAACGACGAATGGGTTGACCTGTTTTTAATTTCCATAAAGCAATCGTTCCATCTGCACTTCCACTAGCTAAAGTTTCACCATCAGGACTAATGGCTAAGGATAAAACGGATAATTCATGACCTTTTAATGTCCGAATTAATTCTCCGGTTTCGACATTCCAAAGTTTAATACTACTATCTTTACTTCCACTCGCTAAAATTTTACCATCGGGACTAAATGCGATCGCATCAACTAACTGTTCATGTCCGATAAAGGTTTTCAAGAATTGACCCGTTTTAGCATCCCAAAGTTTAATCGTTTTATCCCAACTTCCACTAGCAATTTTTTGACCATCAGGACTCAACCCAACAGCTAATACAGGACTATTATGGGCTTGAATCGTTTGAATTAAGGGCAAGGTTGCTGATTTTAATCCGGTGGCTAAATCCCAAATTTTAATTAATCCATCTTCACCCCCCGTGACTAAATATTGACTATCTCGACTGAGGGTAATACTATGAATAGATCCTTGATGAGCACTTAGGGTGCGAGTTAGTCCACTGGTGGTAACATTCCAAATCGAAAGGGTTCCATTACTATTTCCAATAATAATATAAGGAAAAGATAAAGCTAAGGATAAAATTTCTCCTGATTGTTCTGTGATTGTCGTTGCTAAAGAAAAAGAATTATTCACCGCAGCAAGGGTATTAGGAGGGTTGACAGGAGAATTTAGATCACGATTAGTGGTGACAGGTGCAGAATTGTTTGGGGGGGTGGGAATTGAAGATAATCTTGCCGTTTTTCGCCAATCTAAAAAATAATTAATCGGGATTCCCGCCGAAACAATTTTATCGGGATTTGTACCTAACTGAACAATTCCATTAACTCCAATTACCTTTCCTTCATCATCTAAAATCGGGCCGCCACTCATTCCACTTCTGACTAAATTTGTGTAAACTAAACTATATCCCGCACGGGGTTGTTGACGTTCACTGAGGGTTCCATTGGTACTTAAAAAAAGCCTCTGTCCCAGGGAAGTTCCTGAACGGGGCCATCCGGCTACATAAATCGAACTCCCCGGCTGAATTTGATTGGAATCGGCAGAAATTGCCACGCGATACCGTTGAGAACTGCTAAAGGGAATTAAGGCTAAATCCAGGTTAGGAAGTTGTTGAATTAAACTATAATAAACAAAGTAGCGTTTACCATCGGAGGTGACAATTTCATAGTCTCCAACGCGATCAACAACGTGCCAATTCGTTAACACATAATAAGTATTTCCTTGCTTTTCCACAATAAAACCGGATCCGCCTTTTGGCCCATCAATTCTAACGGTAATTTCTCCAGCAATGGTATTTACTTCGGCAGGAGATAGGGCAATTTCTTGAGGGGTAGAGATGGGGAAAGGAAGAGACTGAGGAAGAACCGGAATCGAAAGACTCATGAAGGGAATACTGAGAATAATTGCACCCCGGTTTTGATGGAAAATTTTAATAAAATTTTTCAGTAAATTCATGTTAAATCAAACTTATTCAATCCTAAGATATGATCGAGTTTAACGTAAGATCGGCGTTTATTGCGACAACCCTGATTAGCATATTGTTGGGATGTGGTTGGAGACAATCTTCTTCAACCTCGGATTCAAAAAATCCCCAAAAGTTTGTTGCTGTGACTCAAATTGTAGAACATCCCTCTTTAGATGCAACTCGGAAGGGAATTCAAGATGAATTAGCAGCAGCTGGATTAAAAGCCGGAGAAACCTTAAAATGGGAGTGGGAAAGTGCCCAAGGCAACCCTTCAACGGCAACCCAAATTGCCAATAAATTTGTGGGGGAAAACCCAGATGTAATTGTTGCGATCGCGACTCCTTCGGCTCAAGCTTCAGTGGCGGTAGCGAGAAATATTCCGGTAATTTTTGCCGCTGTTACTGACCCTTTAGGGGCGAAATTAGTCAATAATTTAGAAAAACCCGGAGGGTTAGTAACCGGAGTAACAGATTTATCTCCGATTAACAAACAGCTTGATTTAATTCAAGAAATTACGCCAACGGTGAAACGATTAGGGGTGATTTATAATGGGGGAGAAGCGAACTCTGTTTCGTTAGTAGATTTCTTGAAAATAGAAGCAACAAAACGGGGATTAACGGTGGTGGAAGCGACCGCAAATCGCTCAAGTGATGTGGCAACTTCTGCCCGGAGTTTAGTAGGGAAAGTGGAGGCAATTTATATTCCAACGGATAATACTATTGTATCAGCTTTAGAGTCCGTGATTCAAGTGGGAATTGACAATAAAGTTCCGATTTATGTCGCCGATACGGATTCAGTTAAACGCGGGGCTATGGCAGGATTAAGCTTTAATTATTATGATGTCGGGCGACAAACGGGAAAGGTCGTCTTACAAGTTTTAAAGGGAGAAAATCCGGGGAATATTCCCGTAAAATCTGTTGAGAAACTCCAACTGTTTATTAATATTAAATCAGCGACAGCAATGGGGGTAAAAATTCCTGAATCTGTGTTAAGAAAGGCAGATGAAAAGATTGAGTAGATGGGGAATCAAGTTTTCTACAGTTCACTAGCTTTGATCAGAGGTAAACGGACAATAAAAGTTGTTCCCATTCCGATTTGACTATCGATCCAAATTTTACCTTGGTGAGCCTCTACACAATGTTTAACAATGGCTAAACCTAACCCTGTACCAGGTATAGACCCTACATTTTTAGCTCGATGGAAGGGTTCAAAGAGTAGGGGAAATGAATCGCTCGGAATTCCAATGCCTTGATCTTGGATACAGAAGTCAATGGTCTGATCTTGAACCACCACATCAAATTGAACGCTCTGAGATTGCGGAGAATATTTAACGGCGTTTTCTAATAAATTCATTAAGATTCTTCTTAATAAATTAGAATCAACCACAACGTCTTTAAAACTCAATTTTAAATCCAGATTAATTTGACAGTCTTCGCCTGCACTCAAGTGTATTTCTTCAACTAATTGGCGACAAAAAACCTCTAAATTGATCACACTCGGTTGATATTGAAGTTGACCCGAATCCGCTTCCCCAATTAATAAAACTTCATCCAATAATTGAGCCATATTTTTACTAGCAGACCGAATCCGTTGAAATAAAGTCACTTTTTTTTCTTGGGATAATTTCTGCTCATAATCTTGCAGCAATACGGTGGAAGCCAAAATCGTATTTAAAGGATTTTTAATATCATGAGAAATCATCGAAACAAATTCAGATCTCAGTTGATTTTGTTCCTGAGCTTTCACTAATTCTTGGGTACTTTCTTGGACACGCATTTCTAAAGCTTGATTCATCGCTTTTAAACTTTCCAAGGTATGCTTTCGTTCAATGGCATACCGCAAAGAACGCACTAAAACTGTTCCATTGACTTGTCGTTTAATTAAATAATCTTGCGCCCCCTGACGCACTGCCCTAATGGCTAATTCATCGTCATTGGTATTCGTTAAAACGACAATTGGTAAACTGGGGACTTGTTCAATCAAACGCGCTAAGGATTCTAACCCTTGACTATCAGGAAGGGTTAAATCTAATAAAACGACATCAAAAATCGTGTTCTCTAATTCTTTTAAGGCTTCTCCTAGACGTTTAACATGAACCACACTGAAGGGTTGACACAGAGAATCTTTCAGCAATTCCTGCAAGAATCGCGCTTCAGCGAGGTTGTCTTCAATCAACAAGATTTTCACTGAACTAGCGGGCCTCATCGTTGAATGGCTTCTCTCCCTTCCTAATAAGGAGAAAGATGAAGAAGAATGGGCAGAATAAAGAACATAGGAACTTGGACTTTTCGGTGGTTCACAATAGCGAGGTAAAGGTTCTGAATCCACGGAAAATAGATATTGAGCTTCTTGCTTCTTCCAAGTTCCTTCATTGTTCCAAATTTGCCGCATTGTTAATCCTTCTCCTACTTAAAAGGATAATTTAATCACAAGGTAAGGTAACAGTTTTCAGCCAAAATTCTTCTATTCCTCGCACAATCGTAAAAAGTTGGCTCAAGTTACGAGATTTTGTAATATAACAATTGACATGAAGGTTATAGCTATGATGAATATCCTCTTCATTGTGGGAAGTAGTCAAGACAACGACAGGAATTCGTTTTAAGCTAGGGTCAGCTTTAATCTCGGCTAAAACTTCACGCCCATCCTTTCGGGGTAAGTTTAAATCCAGAAGAATTAAATCGGGGCGAGGTGCATCGACATATTCTCCTTCTTGGCGAAGATATGCCATGGCATCAACCCCATTTCTAACCGTTACAACTTCATGCGGGAGTTGGCTATCTTTTAACGCTTCTTGGATGAGACGGATATCGGCTTTATTATCCTCGACCAAAAAGATCATTTTGGATTTTTCGTCCATTTCGGCGCTCACGTTCGCGTCCTCCTACAGGAATTGTAAAGTAGAATGTTGAACCTAAATCAAGTTCAGATTCAACCCAGATTTTTCCCCGATGGCATTCTACAATTTTTTTACAAATTGCTAATCCCATACCTGTACCCGGGTATTCATCTCGCGTGTGCAGACGTTGGAAAATGATAAAAATTCGTTCTGCAAATTGCGAATCAATGCCAATGCCATTATCCTGAACTGAGAACAACCACGCATCTTCAATCCGTTGTGCTCCGATATGAATTTCTGGCGGTTTATCACTCCGAAATTTAATCGCATTACCAATTAAATTTTGAAACAATTGCATCAGTTGAGTGCTATCCGCCATCACCGTTGGCATAGGGTCATGGGTAATGATAGCGCGACTTTCTGCAATGCGTTTTCGTAAGTTGGATAACGCTCGATCTAAAGCGGTTTCAACTTCAGTAAATTGAAACTCAATCCCCTGCATATCCACTTTAGAATAGGCTAACACATCATCAATTAGGGTTTGCATTAAACTCACCCCTTCAACAGCATAGGTAATAAATTCCTTAGCATCGTCATCAAGGGCTTTTTGATAACGCATTTCTAACAGTTGTACATAGTTTGCCACTTGATTTAAGGGTTCTTGCAAATCATGAGATGCCACATAAGCAAACTTTTTCAACTCGGCGTTAGACCGTTCTAAATCATGGGCTAATTGGGCTAATTCATCCGCTTGTCGCAGGACAATATTAATAATGGCTTTTCGCAATTCTAAAGCCATTTTAATTTCAACTTGTTTCCAAGGAAGAGATTTTAAGCGAACCGTTTCTTTCCACTGTTCAAAGGATTTCCGAGGAGAGAGAAAAACTTGACCGTCCGTGTGGGTGGTTTCAAAGGCTTGACTTGGATTTCCTCCCCATTTCACCGTTTGGATGACTTCGGGACGGAACCACAGGACATAATTTTTATTAGAAATGGGAATGGCTAATACCCCACTTCCAACGGCTTTAAATCGTTCAGCATCGGAATAAATTCGAGGCAAAGAATCGGTATAAAAAGCTTCTTCATCTCCCTGTTTCCGCAGCCATTGAACTAAGAAATTTAAGTCTTCTTCGGAAGGGGTTTCACCGATTAAAGTAAATTGTCCTCCAAAGTAAATGGCAGCCCCTTGAGCATTGGTTAAATCTAATAAATTGGGTTGATGTTTAATTAAACCATCAATAAAGTTTTCTTCCTGAGCCATATAATCAATCAACGCCGATTGAATATAGGTTAATTGAATCCGATAGTCATAATCTTCTGTTTCTTCCCGTTCAGAAAGTTCAGAAAAAATCACTCGTCCTAAAAATTCGCAAGCTTTCCGCAGTTCATAGGATACATATTTGGGGGTAAGGTGATGACAGGCAATTAATCCCCAAAGTTTTCCTTCTTTAATTAAGGAAATCGTTAAGGAAGAACCGACTCCCATATTGTTTAAATATTGCAGATGGCAAGGAGAAGCACTGCGAAGAATAGAACAGGTTAAATCCGTCGGTCGATGGCTGATGGGATTGACTTCTGGAAACAGTTTAACGGGTTCAGAGGCGGCATCAGGAATTAAGCGAATCCAATTGGAACTAAACATCCGTCTTGCGGGTTTAGGGATATCTGATGCCGGATAATGTAGCCCTACATAGGGTTCCATTTCCTCCCGTTTTTCTTCCGCTATAACCTCTCCATGTTCATCTTCATCAAATTTATATAACATCACCCGGTCAAATCCGGTGACTTTCCGCACTTCCTTGACAATAATTTGACAAAAATCTCGTAAATTTGCAGAAGCTTCAAGTTGATTAATCGAGACTCTGGCTAAATGATAAAAACTTAAGAACGGAATATTTTCTTGGGACGTTGTGGGTTCTAATTCTAAAACTAAATACCCTTCAGAGTTGCGATGAAAGACCCCATCAAAAATAACATAATCATCGCCCTTAACTCGGAACCAAATTTTAGTCGGGTTAATAAAATCTAGGTTATCTTGTTTGAGTCCTGTTTCTATTCGTTCCATTTGAAACGGATCAAGTAAATCCGATAAATGGTTATGCACCATTATTTCAGGAGAAATCCCTAAAATTGACTCAATATTACTACTAACTTGTAAAATTCTGAGGTCGGGTTCTTCTAAAACGAATAACACGCCATGAGGTTGAATTTGGCTTAGAATATGGATGGGTTGTTCATCTAAATTTCTTAAGCTCAACCGATTGTCTTGTATGTTTATCTCTACCATAACGATTCTCCTGAATCCATATTGACCTGGAAATGAAGGTGATCCTTATGCAGACCCCCTCACCTTTCTTTGTGAATCCCTGGCGTTGAATTCGATTTTGCCTCAACGAGTGGATTTATAAATCTCAGAAACAAAAGGCGATTTCTGGTAAATTCCTCCGCTTAAACTTAAATTGATCAAGGCTTTCAAGGAATTGAAAAATGCTTCAAACCGAACGGTAGAACTCCTATTTGCTTATAAACGTAACTCATCCATTTCCCCGCCGAAGTCAACCTGATCTGAGTTTTGATTTAAAGATTGCACGTTGAGGGTTTAAGATGATTTTCCTCGGCCCTTATAGGCTGTTATTTCCTTAGTATAGCATTTGTTCAAGCTGTCAAAAAGGATTGAAATAATACTAATTTGAGATATTTCCCTATAATTCTTTATTTTTGTTTAAAAAAGTATACATACTCACCGAAGGAGTCAGGAGAAAGGAGATAAAAATCGAGGATTAGCCAGATTAAAACATTTAATTTTTTTAATCTGAAGAATTCGCTGCTTAATTCTCTAGGTCTCCTGACATAGAAAAACAAGTCTTGAGCCAAGGCTTAAGATCTGAACTCAAATCAAACTTTATGGTTTAGTTTCTTAAGTGTTCATAACGCTTGATTGATTCAAAACCCACTCCATTAATCCAGGGAATAATCGATAGGTTTCTGTCGCTAATACAGCCGAGCCAACGATGACTTCATTTTGTTTTTTCTCAACAGCATTCCAAATGGCTTGAGCAATATCTTCCGGTTGACTCACCCAGGTAGACGCTAAAGCAGAGTCCAAACGTTGACGCAATTGTTCAACTTCTAACTCATTTTCTCCTCGAAATTGCGCTCGTTCCATAAAATTACTATTAATAATACCAGGATGAACGGCACAAACCTGAATCCCCTTTTTTTGCACTTCTAATCTCAAGGATTCAGTTAATCCAACCACAGCATATTTACTCGCACAATAGGCAGCCATTTGTGGAAAAGGAATTTTCCCACCAAAGGAACCTACATTCACAATGGTTCCCTGTTTTTGAGCTAAAAAATGGGGTAATAAAGCGTGAATTAGATTGACATAACCAAAGAAGTTAGTATTCATTAATAAATGCCAATCTTCTAAAGTTGTATGTTCAACGGATGCAGTCAAACAAATCCCAGCATTATTTACTAAAACATCAAGGGTTTCATAATAATCTAAAGCTTTTTCGACTAAATAGCGAACTTGTTCAATATCGGTGACATCCGTTGGAATGGCTAAGGTTGAAACCCCTAAAGATAAAACTTCCTCCGCAACAGCTTCTAAACGTTCAGGTTCCCGTGCTGCTAAAATCACATTGTAGCCCTTCTGTGCAAATAATAAAGCGGTTGCTTTACCACTTCCTTGGGAAGCCCCTGTAATTAAAACGGTTGATGTCATAGGATAAAATCATGGGTTTATGCTTTATAAAGTAACGCATAAATTAACAAATGAGTAAAACTCAGGTTAAACTTTAGAGAGTCAGGATTTGAGGTCATCAAGGCAAAATGCAGGGTTTTTCTTCAGCCTCTCCAGGATTAATTTGGGGGGTGGTTATTGTTGGGGTTATGGCAATTTCCGTCGGATCAATTTTAGTGCGCCTCGCCTTAAATGCTGCGGATCAAAGTGGTATTGGTTTTAGTTTAGTCATGGCGGCGATTCGCTTAACTGGAGCCTCCCTAATTGTATTACCAACAGCCTTAAAAGTTCAATGGCGATCGCTTTCTTTCCAAGCTTTTAGTTATGCAGTTGCAGCCGGATGTTGTTTAGCGTTTCATTTCGCTACCTGGATTACCTCTTTATCCTATACTTCCATTGCAGCTTCCACAACTTTAGTGACCACTACTCCAATTTGGGTGGCAATTTTATCGAGATTTTGGTTAAAAGAAAAACTCTCTTCTCTAAAAATTATAGGAATTGGAATCGCCTTTTTAGGGGGAATTATGATTGGCTTGAGTGATACTCAAGGAGGAGATTTTTATTCTAATCCTTTCCTGGGAAATAGTTTAGCATTAATTGGAGCTTGGGCTGTTAGTTTTTATTTAATGTTTGGGCGGGAAGCTCAACAACGGGGATTTTCCCTGGGGGGTTATGTTATCGTTGCTTATACTGTTGCATCAATGATTTTATTACCCTTACCGTTGATGTTGGGTGTGGGTTATACCGATTATCCCGCTAAGGTTTATTTATATCTTTTATTAATGGCAATTGTACCTCAATTAGTCGGTCATACCAGTTTTAATTGGGCGATTAATCAAATTTCTCCTACTTTAGTTACTTTAGCCATTTTATTAGAACCCATTGGAGCTAGTTTTTTAGGTTATTTATGCTTTAATGAAGTTCCTCCCTTAGCCGTATTAATCGGGGGAATAATTGTTTTAACAGGAGTAGCGATCGCTGTAATTAATTCTTAATTAAAATTAGAAGTATAGGGCAGGGTGCGCGTTGAAGGAGCACCCTACCCTGATAAATTATCTTCTGTTATTACATTTGACTCGTTGGCTTTCTATTGTGTAATCTCGTGGAATTGTACTTAAGTCCATTCCCGGTCGAAAAATTGTTTTTGCATCCCATAATTTAGCTCCCGTTAAGTTAACTCCGTCTAAATTTGTTTGAGCATCAATAATGACCCCACTTAAGTCAGTTTTACTTAAATCTGCTCCACTTAAATCTGCTCCACTTAAGTTAGCATCAACAAAATTAGCAAAGGAAAAATTAGTATTCTTTAAGTTGGTATTCGATAGGTTAGCACAGGTAAAAAATGCGCCTCGGAAATTACCACCACTGAGGTTAGCATTACTTAGATTTGCTTGTCGTAATTGAGAATTCACGCGGCTTTGATTACTTAAATCTGCCCCTTGTAAATTACATCCTTGACAAGAACGAGCTTGACCGCTTAAGAAAACCGCCGGATCTGTTGTGTTAAATTGAGCCACCGTTGGTGCGACAAAAACAACAGGGGCAAATAAAGCCAAAATTCCCCAATATTTATATTTCATGGATCATAATCCTCAGATATTGTGATTTAATTACTAACATATAAAATTCATGATGTCAATTTTAAATCTTATTTCCGATGCCTTAATATTCTAACGAGTTAATTTAATCATCGATTTAGCTGATTTAAAGATAAAATTGAAACAATAATTATAATCTCTTTAATGAGATTGCGGATCTAAAGCATCCCTTAAACCATCCCCCACTGCATTGATACTCAAAACCGTTAAAAAAATCGCTAACCCTGGAAATAAAGCTAAATAGGGGGCGGTTTCTAAATAATTTTGAGCATCATAAAGCATTCTTCCCCAGGTGGGAACATCGGGGGGAAATCCTAATCCTAAAAAACTTAAGGTAGATTCTGTAATAATCGCAGTTCCCACGGCTAAAGTCGCTGCGACAATTACAGGACTCAAAACATTAGGAAGAATATGCACCCAAATTAATCGATTAGAAGATGCACCGATCGCTTTAGCCGCCGTAATAAAATCGCGTTCTTTTGTGGTGAGAAAACTTGCTCGAACTAATCGCGCCACCGACATCCAATTTAACGCCCCCACAACCAGAATAATTAATATAAAAATACCCACTTCTGGCCCTGCAATTTGTTTCAGGGGTTCTCGAAATAGATAAATGACTAATAGTAATACGGGTAGTTGAGGCAAAGAAAGAAATAAATCGGTTAATCGCATTAGTATACTATCGAGAATTCCCCCATAAAATCCAGCGATCGCCCCGACTAATATTCCTAATAAAATTGCTACTATCATTGCAGCCATACCAACGGTTAAAGAAACTCGTCCTCCGATTAATAAACGGGCTAATTGATCCTGTCCTAAATCATTAGTTCCTAATAAATGTTTCCCACTTGGAGGAGAAAGGGAACTGACAAAATCAATTTCTGTCGGACGAATTCCATAAATCCAGGGGCCAATGATCACAGCTAAAATAATAAACAGCAAAATGATTGTTCCTAAAACAGCTATTTTATCTCGTTTAAATTGTCGCCAAGCGGTCTGAATTAGGGATCTAGGTTGGGTGGTTTTAGCGATGGGTTCAGAGGGTTTAATTAAAGTCATATTTTTTTGTTAATGATTAATATTGAACTCTTGGATCTAAGAATCCATATAATAGATCAGCGAATAAGTTAAAAAGTACCACTAAAATAGCATAAACCATTGTAATTCCCATAATAACCGGGGTATCACTCCGAAAAATCGAGTCAATTAATAATGCCCCAATCCCCGGAATTCTAAACACTTGTTCTGTGACTAATGATCCCGCAAATAAACCGGGAATTTCTAAAGCCATTAAAGTTACTACTGGAATTAAAGCATTTCTTAAGATATGACCGTTAATCACATTCAATTTCGGTAAACCTTTGGAATAAGCCGTGCGAACATAATTTTGATTCAATTGTTCTAAGAAAGAAGACCGAATAAACCGCATTAAAATTGCAGCTTGATAGAAACCTAAAACACAGACGGGCATAATAGACTGTTGAATTTGTTGCCAAAAGGTTTGTAAATTAGTCACTTGTAAGGTACTATTATAAATGAAGGGAAACCATTTTAACTGGACGCTGAAAATAATAATAAATAGTAATCCGGTAAAAAATGTCGGTAAGGAAAACCCAATAAAGGAAACGGTTGTTACGATTTGATCTAAAATAGAATAGCGTTTTAATGCTGAAATAATTCCTAAAGGAAAGCCGAGTATAACTGCTAACAGATAAGCTAATCCCATAATCCATAAAGTTGTGGGTAAACGTTGCAAAATTAATCCTAAAACCGGGCTGCGACTGGTAAAAGAATAGCCTAAGTCTCCTTGTAAAAATGCCCAAACCCATTTTAAATAACGAATAGGAATGGGTTGATCCAAACCCAAGGATCGGCGAATATTTTCTCTGACTTCGGGTGTAATCGAAGGATTAGTGGCAAATTCTCCCATCGGATTTCCGGGGGCTAATGCTAAGATGAGAAATACAACAAGGCTAATGGCAATTAGGGTGGGAATTGAGGTTAGAATGCGGTTAATCAGGTATCGGGTCATGGGGAATATAAAGTAATAAAAGATAGCCCTGAAGGGCTTACTACGGGTTCTTTTTCCAATCTTTGATGTTCCAGACGGTTAAATCCCAGGGAGTTAATTCTACACCCGTTAAGTTTTGATTAACTCCTCCCACTTCGGCGCGGTGAACTAAGGGAATTACAATCGTATTATTGACTAACATATCATTCATTTTAATCCAAATTTGTTTTTGCTTTTCAGGGTCAATTTCAGTGGTGGCTTGTTCCCAAAGCGCATCATAAGCTGGATTACAATAGCGAGAAAAATTATCCCCTGTCCAGTTATTTGCTTTTTGAGGAATTTCATCACAGGTATAGGTTTTTAAATAGGATGTGGGATCAGGATTAGTATTTCCGGTACTAAATAACTGTAAATCTGCTGCAAATCGTTCTGTGGTATCAGGGTTAGCAGGATCACCGGAAAAATATACAGTTGGATCAATACTTTTGAGTTCGACTTTCATTCCTAACTGTTCTAAAGATTGTTTAATCACTTCCTGGGTTTTTTGACGTAACGGATTTACAGAGGTTTGAAAGACGATATTCATTTCTACCCCATTTTTATCTCGAATTCCATTATTATTAGTGTCTTTCCATCCCGCCTCATCTAATAGTTTGGCAGCTTTTTCTAAATTAAATTCATAACGGGTATTGGGGGAAACGGCTTCCGGGGGATTAACAACAAAATTAGAGGTGGGTTTTCCTAAAATTCCATAAAGTTGATTGGCAATAATCTCTCGATTAATCGCTAAACTTACAGCTTGACGAACTTTAGGATCACTAAAGAAAGGATGGGGGAATTTTAAACTAGATCGTTCTCCATCGGGGGTGGTTTTATTGGGATCGGTTTGATTAATCAAAATCCGTTCCATTAACGTCCCAAAATTAGAGACAATTTTACCTTTTCCCGCCGCTTCTAAGGGTTTTAAAATATTAGATTCCACCTGAAGATTATAGGCATAATCCGCGTCTCCCGTTTGCAACACTGCTCTAGCTGCGGAGGTTGCATCCCCTCCTCCTTTGAGTTCTAGGCGTTCAAATCCTAACAGTTTCGCATCTCGAAAATTAGGATTAGCTTCATAAACCACCACATCCCCTGGCTTGAATTCTACCACTCGATAGGGCCCTGTTCCCACAGGTTTTAAATTCCCCGGCGCTTGTCGGGCATTTTCCCCATTATAAGCTTCAAAAATATGACGAGGTAAAATCATACCTTCTGTTCCCACAAACACCGAATACCATCCCGGTGTAACGGCTTTAAAGTTGATTTTTATCGTGTGGTCATCAATTTTTTCAATATCTTTAATAATTTTATAGGTTCCAGATGTGGTGGTTCCTACTTTGGGATTGCTAATAAACTCAAACGTAAAAATAACATCATCCGCCGTAAAGGGTTTTCCATCTGACCATTTCACATCTTTTTTGAGTTTCCAGGTCACTGATTTTCCATCTTTGGCAATTCCTCCATTTTCTACAGTGGGAATTTCGGCGGCTAAAAAGGGAACTAATTTTAATTGATTATTAAAACTGGCTAAGGGTTCTAGGGTAATACGGCTGGCTTCGGAATCTTTGAACCCGGTTGATAAATGGGGATTGAGAATAGTTGGAGCTTGCCAATACAATAATTTTAAGGTTTTTTCTGGGGGTTGCTGATTAGAATTGCTCGGATTAGTTGAGGTAGAATTGGGGGAAGACCCACAGGCGGTTAAAGTTAAACTAATTAGCCCAACCAACAACGAAAACCGATAAGACTTCAGATAAATTGAATCAAAGAGCGATCGCATCCTGTACTGAGTAGATTTCATAAAAACTTCAAACTGACGATAAACAACCCTAGAGAGGCATAAATGCCTGTATTCAGTATCACTCGATTATTGAATTTCGTTAATTTTATTACAAAATCTTACAAAAAGAGCGATTACACTTGACAAAAGCACAATATCTTGCACTGTGAGGACGATACTATGGGTCTGATCCGCCAAGTTGAAGTTCGCAGACTCAACGCGATGAAGTCGGGAAGGGTTGAGTTTTTCACTCCCCAAACCAGTCAAGAAACGATGATGGTCAGAGTCGAAGCAGGTGCAATTGAACCGCTATTTGTTCATCATTTTCAAACCGATCAACTGTTAGTTGTCCGGGGTGAGTTTGTGATCGTGATTTTACAGAATCGTCAATATTTTTATATTCCTCTGAGTGAAAAGATCCCGACTGTTATTACGATTCCTCCTGGGGTTCCTCACAGTGCCCTTAACTTAAGTGATGAACCCTGTTTGATAGTGAATGCGGTACTGCGACATGGAGACCCCCACGAACGAGATTATCGCCCATTAAAACCGCCTTTTCCTTATGATTTAGTTGCAGCAAAACAAGCATTAGAAACCTTAGATTATCCCCTAACGGCGTAAGGTTTAGGTAGGGAGAATAAAGTTTATCGTCTTGAACTAGGGGATTTAATCTAATAATATTGATATGGACAATTATGATTTTCTAAAGCCTTGGCACTCTTAAAAATTAAAGTTAAACCCAATTCTAAACAGCAAGCTCTCCAAAAAGAAGTTGATGGAAGTTTTACTGTCCATCTGAAATCTCCCCCGGTGGAGGGAAAAGCCAACCAAGAATTAATTCAATTTTTAGCAAAACACTTGGGAGTTCCTAAATCGCAGATTACCATTAAATCGGGTTTATCCTCCCGCCATAAATTTGTAGAAGTTCCCGACGTTAACCCCTAGTATAATAGGTGAGTGTGCGCCATAAATTTCAGTTTTTTGCCAATGGATGCGTTTCAACCCACCCCACCAGATTGGACTACCGATGCAATTCACGCTTCTGAGTTTTGCTGTCCTCAATGTTCTGCTAGTAGTTTAGAAGCTCAACAGGTTTGGATTAACCGTCGTTCTCCCGTTTACAGTGAAAATAATCGTCGCAAATGGCAGGAATTTTATACTTGTCAATGTGGCTGTGTTTGGTGGGCTTGGAGTAGCGATCGCCCTCCCTCTAACCTCGTTTCTCAAACCGAAGATTCTGATATTTTTTGAGCGTTTAATCTGGAAGTTAGAGGCAACTTCTGTAACTAACGCCCTTATCATTCCAATGGCTTGCATTGGAATGATAAGGCTAGTTAAAAAGCGATCGCTTATCCTTTTAAAGTTGTTCAGGATCAATTCCTAATTCTCGGAGTTTAGCCGCTAACTTATCAGCCCGTTGAGTTTCATTTTTAGCCACTTCTTCAGTCGTTAAAACTAATTCACCTCCTGCTGTAAAAAATCGTAATTTATGATCAAGAATGCCTAAAAATAGGTCTAATTGTTGACTCCATAACCAGCCGTTTTCATTGGGTGAAATCGGTTGATATTGACCCTCAACAATATGAAATCCGGCAAATTCTAAAGTCTTTGGATCAAACCAAAAATAGTCCGGGGTACGAAAAATATCCTGATAGATTTCTTTTTTTTCTCCGCGATCAGTATCAGCCGTTGTTTTGGATAACATTTCAATGATGACATTAGGATATTTGCCATCTTCTTCCCAAACAACCCAACTATTACGGGGTTTTCGTTCAGTTCCCAAAACCACAAAAAAATCTGGCCCGCGAAATTCTTCGGATTTTTTTTGACGTTGACTATAATAAATGGTTAAGTTACCAATGGCATAAAAATCATCTCGATCTTGCCATAACCATTCTAACGAGTTAAGTAAAATTAGAATTTGGCGGAGATGGAGTTCGCTTTCCAATGGGGGCTCCTGACTCAATAAATCACTGGGCGGAAATTGCACTTCATTGAGAAGTGTTGGGGTTTGGATTTGTTCTTCAACGATAGACATTATTGAATGTCCGTTAGGATAAGTATTTTTTGATTATAGTTTAAAAAAATAGCGATCGCACGCTTCCACCTAATCAAGAAGTAGAAATATTAGAAAATCCGTTAACCCTATCAGGAGAAAATATATTACCCCAATTCATCCTAAACTTAGAACAAATTTGGTAAACCTCGTTGTTGTGCTTCAGCACAATCAAAAAACGATAACAAAAACAATTAACCTCAATCTGCTCATCCCTCTCGTTTCTAGGTTCTACCTAGAAATACTATTCATAGAGGCTCCGCCTCCTGTTATTTGAGGCAGAGCCTCAATTTTTGCATTCCAATGCAGAGCATTGGAACGAGGGAACAAGGGACGAGGGACGAGGCAAAAAAATATGAGTCACTTAACATTGTCACCCCATTATGAAGATCTGAGAAAAAATCATGACTTATAAATACTTATGCTGGTATAATGTTCTCAAATAATAATCAAAGTGAATCTAAATTTTGATTATCTTTTACATTGATTTATATCAATGGGATCTTTCCGTACCATTATCTCGATTGATATGACTGATGCAAACTGGAATACAATTTTAGACAGTATACCCGATCTAGCTTCTGAAGCTATTGTTAGCGATTACTTTGTTAAGCCCTTGTTAAAGGCTCTAGGGTTTAGTATTGAGGAACAATACCCCGAATTTGCTACGGGTTCTGGGACAGTAGATTTTGCGGCTCGAAAAAATCAAGGCAGTGATCTTTTTAATCGATCAAAGATCAATCCTTATCTGTTGGTAGAAGTTAAAGGTCGAGCTATTGGTACGGGAGCCAGAATAAATCTCATGGAGAAAACACCGACCAATCAAAAAACTCAAAACCAAATTAAACAATATTTGCTATCCCCTAACTGTAAAACTGCTGAATGGGGAATTATTACAAATTCAATCCATATTCAACTTTTTCGGCGACATGGTAAGGTTGTTCATCCTGCCACACCTTGCTGGCTAATTAAAAAAGATAATATCCTAGATATTGTTAATCGCATTAAAGATTTGATCGAGAATCCCTTACCTGCTTTAGTCGTTAGTCTCTACAATGATAAGGGAGGTGTTGGCAAGACAACAACTACAATCAACCTAGCTTCTATATTACGCAGGCAGAAAAAGAATGTTTTAGTGATTGACTTTGATCCTCAACAGCGAGACTTAACAGATTCACTGGGTTTACAACCTACAAAAACCAAGTTATCTGATTGTTTAATTGATCGATTTTTAAATATTAAAGATGCCATTCAGCCTTTTAAAATTAAAACTAAATCTGGAGAGGTTCGAGTTTTTGACGTTATCCCTTCAGATGCGGGTTTAGAAGAACTTATGCACTATGACCAAGTACCCAAAGTTCAAAAAGGGCCGGCAAGGTTAAAAGATTTATTAGAGAGTTTGAAACTTAATTATGATTATATTTTGATCGATGCACCGACAAACTGGACGTTTTTTAGCCAAAGTTGTGTTTATGCCTCTGATGTTGTTTTAATGCCAACTAAACACACAAATTTTGCTTCATTAAAAAATGCCAGTAAAGTGATCCTAGAATTTATTCCTGAAATTCAAGAACTAAGAGATAAAAAAGGAGAGTATGGCCCGATTCCTCTGCCTATTTTTTTTAATGAACATAAAGCAACAGAGACTTCATTGAAACGTGCAAATAGTGAAATTAAGTCGATCATTTCTTTGAATCGTGATTTATTACCGTACTTTTATCCGAAATATACAAAAGGTGCCCCAGATCAAACAATATTCAGTATTCCAGAATATGCTATTGTTGCAAGTGCCGCTTTTGAACGCATACCTGCCGTATTTAAGCATAAAACTGTAAACGATTATTATCTTTCTTTAGCACAGGAGTATTTTCTTTATGAGTGATTTTGATAATATTGGTAAATTAATGCACTTGCCTTTAATTGATATTGAACCCGGACAAGAAATTACAGAACCGGAATTTTTTGTTTCAAGTGCAGCCGAAGCTATTTTACAAGCAAATGGACGAAATTGGGTTCCGGTGATTGTGCAGGAAATAGCAGATTATCAGTATCAAACGGTGAGTAATCATTTTGTCTATGCAGCCGCTCAAAAAGCACAAATAGAAAGGGTTTGGTGTATTGTGATTGATCCCAAACCTTCTAATATTGAACAAGCTAAAATTTTAACAAGAGAAACTAATCCGCTTGTTAATTTATGTACTGCTTCCAGAGATACAATTCTAGCAGCACTCGGCTATTTACAATCTGAACCTGGAAGTCCTTTAAAAACAAAAACAGTAGATTTAATTAAAGTAACAAATCGGATTCTTGAATCTGATCGAGAAACTTGGGCTGATTTCAATGAACTTACAAAGTTAAAATGTGGAATTACAAAAGGGAACAAATTAGACTGTTTAAAACAAGTTTTTTACTGTAAACCCTTACCTAAAAAAGAACTTCCGCCAGCACCTGAACCTGTATCTATTAAAAAAGCCAACCGAGATGAAATTTTTGAGCGTCTCAATTATTTATCTATTAATAAAATAGATGGTTTTGATAAAATAGATCCGGATCAATTAGCTGATACTCTGTTTACAACTCCTAAAGGGAAATGGAAAAGTTTAAATCCTATTTCAACCCTTGACTGTGGAGTTAGTAAAAATCAGATTCAAAAAACTCTAAAAACCGTATTTTCTTTATAAATAATGAGGAAATATCTTACCAGGATTTACCTTAACCTTAGAACAAATTTGGTGAAAATTATTTTGGTGAAGATGTAAGAGTTTATCTAGCTTCATGGTAACCTTTTAGTTAATAAAGTTTTAATGAGCATAGTTAAATGGCCAAAAAATATTTGATTATTGCTGGTGTACTAATAGTTACTTTTGGTGCTGCCGTTTTTGGATTAGACAAATTAGCTGATCAAAAAGCAGAACAGGAAATTGAACAAAAACTTAGTTTAGGTACAGGTTTAGGTGTAGATTGTACAAAAGCGAATGTAAATTTATTTCAGAATAATGTCCAATTCATGGATATTAAGGTTGATAATATAGATGGTTTTGCTAGTCCTTATATTTTTAGAATTAAAAGTATGAACTTTCAAGCGAAATCATTATTAAAAAAGCCTTTAGAAATTGAAAAAATTGTTGTTGAGGATATAGCAGTTAATGTTGATGTGCGGTTTGACAATAATGCCACTACACCTGAATCTATGATGGCAATTAACCTAAAAAAATTATCTGAAAAAGGAAAAAATACCCCGATTCAAGATTCAGATAAATCAGAGGATTTGAACATTAATCAAATGCAATTTAATAACATAATTTTTACTATTAATTTACAACTTCCTGATGGTAAAAATGTTCCTATAACTAAAGAATTTAAAATTGATCAAATAACTTTAGAGCAAGTTACCGGGAAAAATTTACCTGCTCAATTATCTTCTGCATTACAGGAGAAAATATTAACAGAAATAACTGGCTTAATTAATGAGCAAAATTTACCTCAATTAAACTCAATTATAGAAAAATCAAACAAAATAAAACCACCCTCTCCTCCCTCTCCACCCTTTCCACTCTCTCCCCCCTCTCCACCGAAAAAATCATATCTTCCCCCTCCAGCAATATAGAAAACTATAATAAAAACAATTAACCTCAATCTGCTCATCTCTCTCGTTTCTAGGTTCTACCTAGAAATGCTATTCATGGAGGCTCCGCCTCCTGTTATTTGAGGCAGAGCCTCAATTTTTGCATTCCAATGCAGAGCATTGGAACGAGATCATTATTACTCTTCTGGATTAATTTGAGATGCAAATTGAGGACAAAAATGTTTAGTAGCTAAGACAAAACGAAAACTGACCAGGCGAAGATTAGCTCTATATGTTGCTGAACCTTCCTGTTGTTGAGACAGTTTTTCTGATTCAGATTTAATAATATCTTGGTAAGATTGGCCTGATTGAAAAGTAGCACAAAATTTTTTTGCCTCATTAACTTCTCCATCGGGTGAATTTTTAATCGTGCTTAAGAGAAGACTTCTTAATAAAGGTTCTTCTTGGGAGTTAGCTAATTTTTTATAGTCTTCAATAAAAGCTTGTTCTTGTGATAGGTTATTCAAACTTTGAGTAGGATTCTGAAGAGTAGAATTTAATTTTCCACACATATAAGTTGGAATTCGCATACTTTGATCGAAAGAATTGATCCAAAAACAACCTTCAAGTTCTTGAGATTTTACTTCTAAAGTTGAATATAGAAACAGATAAAAAAATGTAAATGATAGAGTAATTTTTGATATTAATCTATTCGTTTTCATCTGACCACATCCTTAAAATATAAAAACTTAGTCATTATATCCAGTCTATAAAATCCGGTGGCATTTTTATATTACTTTCTCTGCGGCCTCCTAAATCTGAATCCTTAAAAACAGGTTTTCTAAATTCACGGCTTTGTTTAGGAGCCAAATAAGCTTCTACATCTAATGTTTCAGTTGTAATAACAACTCCTGTTGATTTATCCTGAAATTGTAACTTTATGCTATTAACCTGAATTGTTTGATTTGTTGTATTTGTAATTGTACCTGTTATCAAAGGAACCTCTGACCTTTCCCTAATTATTCTTGTACCAGTTAAAGCAATTCCTTTAATAATAGCCGGGGGTTCTAATTCAGCTTTAACTTGAGGTATACAAATTCCATCTAAATTAACAACTCGCTCTGCATGATCAACAATAAAACAACCAGGATTTTCTTGTGCCCTAGTAAAATTTTGATGATTAGAAGTCACTAAAATAGTAGTCACGGATAGAGAAATTAAGCTAATTCCTACAACTTGATTGAAACCGTTAAATTGATCCAGCATACGTTCTCCTTATACTTAAAACTCAGCAAGAGAAACCCGAACATTTTTGAATATCTACGGCTTTCATCTAGCTTGCTTCAAGCTTGCACTAAAATGATCTAGTTTTAATTTGGATTATTCAGATATTGGATAGCGGGGTAAAATCAAGCCTTAAAAATCAGATAGCTTTTATCTATTGGGGTTAGTTAGCCCAGATAAATAATTACGACTCATCATTTCAATTAGGTATTATTATCGGATAATTTTTGATTCTGTACAGTCGGATTAAGTCGGGAATTTTATATTTTTTCAGATTTGAGAAAGTCGGAAAAAGTCGGATTAAGTGGTTGAGGTCGGAAAAAGTAGGCTAAAATACAGATGAATCTAGCGTTTAATGTAGGGTATGGATGTGCAAGAAGTCCTCAGACTAGCGGATCATTTGGTTTTTACTAAAACGGGAAAGCACCTAGATGATCTTCAAGAAGCAATATTGCGGGGAAGTTTAGAGAACGAAAAATACTCACAAGTGGCGGATGAGTTTCACTGTTCTGAGGGTCATGTCAAGGATATTGCTTCTGATTTATGGAAAATTCTCTCCGATGCTTTAGGGGAAGAAGTGAGAAAATCTAATTTACGTTCAACTCTGAAGCGACAAAAATATTCTAATTTCTTAAATTTTGCTAAAGATTCTGTACAAATTAATAATATTAATGTTTGTCATGAACCTCCTTTATCCTCAGATGATTCTGTTACGCTTAAAAATAATAAAAATCAACCTTTATTAAGAATTAATTTAGATGATGCACCGGATATTTCTGAATTTTTTGGACGAATAGAAGAACTCGCAACTTTAAAAGATTGGATACTTGAACAACGGTGTCGAGTGGTGATGCTTTTGGGGATGAGTGGAATTGGAAAAACAGCATTAGCGGTTAAATTAGTTCAAGAGATTCAAGAAAATTTTGATGCGGTAATTTGGCAAAGTTTGGAGACTGCACCTGCTTTAAATGAATTATTAATAAATTTACTGCAATTTTTATTAGACAAACCAACAAATCAACTTCCAGTAACTTTGAATGAACAATTAAGTGAATTGATGAGGATATTGCGATCGCAACGTTGCTTAATTATTTTAGATGATTTTCAAACTTTATTTAATTCAGGTCAATTAGCAGGCAATTATCAATCTAGCTTTGAGAATTACCGATTTTTTTTTAAGAAAATAAGGAATGAAAAACCAATAAGGTGACTAATTGAGAAATAGTTTACAGTGGATCAAGGTTTCCAGGGTTTAGTTGT
>NZ_LN889767.1 GCF_900009145.1 Planktothrix tepida PCC 9214 | reverse complement strand
TTCATTTTCCGTTGCCAGCTTTGGAGGATTATTGCTAACCTTACATTTATTATAACTCATTTGGAAGTGCTATATTGAGAATTCCTAGTTTTATATTTAGCAAACGAAACCAAGAGAGAGTTCTCCTAAAGAAGATTGGTAAAATATTAACTAATAGTGTTTCTCGGTACAACCTAGAAAATCGGTTAAGGACGGAATAAATGGGAATGTTCAGGGTTATATAATCCTGATCTTAATGTTGAAGAATGAGGGATTTTTGCTAAAGCCGGACTAATTACATAAAGCGTCGTTCTAATTAAATTTTCTTCCTGGGTAACTTGTGCCATTTTTTCTAAAGGAACTACCCGAATTTTCTCATCTGGCCATCCTAAACGGTAACAAATAGCAATCGGCATTTCAGCAGGATAATATTTCATTAACTTTTGCTGACTTTCCTCAACATAACGGGCACTTAAATATAAACATAAACTGGCTTTATGAGCCGCTAAACTCTGCAATTCTTCATCGGCTGGAACCGCAGTGGCTTTTCCACTGACACGGGTTAAAATAATGGTTTGCACTAATTCTGGTACCGTTAATTCGACTTTTAATTTAGCGGCTGCATCTTGAAATGCACTAATTCCAGGAACAATTTCAAACTCAATTTCTGCTGCATTTAACTGTTCCATTTGTTCATAAATCGCCCCATATAAACTGGGGTCGCCCGAATGTAACCGCACAACCGACTTTCCTTGACGTACCCGTTCAATCATTAGGGGTAGAATATCTTCTAAGGTTTTATTTGCCGTTTTAATCAGTTCTGCATCCGTCCGAACCCCACTTAAAATTTGGGGAGGAACAAGGGAATCTGCAAATAAAATCACATCCGCCGATGCTAATAACTTTTGAGCTTTTATGGTTAATAACTCAGGATCACCAGGGCCGGCACCGACAATATAAACGGCTGGTTTTAGCACTGTTCTATCCTGTTGCATGAGATTTTGATTCCCCAAAATTTACGATTGATTTTTAGTTTTTCCGGATCTCAACTGACCCAGTAAGAAGACAAGAATGGTAGATGCACCCTGGTTAATGCCCTGGCTATCGAGTCTAGGGCTTTTTCTATTTAAGAATTAGAGGAATGAGATTTCGGCACAACATCCGGTAACGTTCGCTTCAATCCATATAACCAAATTAAGCCGAATAATCCTAAGATAATTCCACTTAAACTGACGAATTGAGCAATTTTTAAAGGCCCCAACATTAAACTATCCGTGCGTAACCCTTCAATCCAAATTCGACCTGAACTATAGGCACATAAATAAACCAGAAAGATTGTTCCAGGCTTCAGGGGCGGTTTACTTTTTAACCCTCGAAAGAATAAGGTAATTAATAAAGTAAATACCATTAAATTCCAGAGGGATTCATACAGAAAAGTGGGGTGAAAATACTCGTAGGATTCAAACCCAAAAGGACGACGTTCGGGGGGAATATAAAGTTTCCAAGGTAAATCCGTTGGATCACCAAAGGCTTCGGAATTAAAAAAGTTACCCCAACGTCCAATGGCTTGACCTAAAATTAACGAAGGTGCAACGATATCGGCTAATTGCCAAAAAGGAATTTGTTTGATTTTTGCAAATAATAAAGTTGCAATTAAACCGCCTAAAATTGCCCCATGAATGGCAATTCCTCCCTTCCAAATGGCAATAATATTAGCGGGATTATTAACATAACTTTCCCACTCAAATGCCACATAATACAATCTCGCACAAGGAATTGCCGCAATCACTAACCAAATTGCTAAATCCCCGATGAGTTCAGGATCAATTTGGCGACGGCTGGCTAGATACTGAGACAAGGAAACTCCAATTAAGACGGCAGAGGCAATTAACAAGCCATACCACCGAATTGATAACGGCCCAATTTCAAAGATAATGGGGCCGGGAGAAGTAAATTGAAATGCTAGAAATAAATGATTTGTATCCATAATAGCTGATTCTAAGCCCAGTTATTGTATCATCTTTCGGGGATCACAGGTCAGGTCTAATTTTTTTTTGAAAAGAAGGCGGATTAAAATATTACATAAAATAAATTTTCAGATGTTTTCAGGGGAAAATCGGTACAATAGGATGAAGTGTGCTTTGTGTAAACTTTTAACTTTTTTGATGAGGTTGGATTGCTGATAATTATGGTTTCAGCTTCTGGTTTTCCCATCAACCCGCCACCGTCAATTATTTTAATGGTAAACGTCCCCCTATGTCTTCCTCAAATTTACCTCCCCATTCATCGGATTTAGAATTAGGGTTAGCAGCTTTAAAATCTCAGGATTATCAACAGGCGATCGCTATTTTAGAACCGATTTCTCAATCTGAAAACCCCTCTAAATTCAAGGCGCAAGTCGGTTTAGTAATGGCTTATGAGCGAACAGGAAATACAAAATTAGCAATTACTTTATGTCGCAGCTTAACCCAATATCATCAGGAAAATATTAAAATTTGGGCAACGGATTACTTAAGAAAACTATTAAAACGCAACCCTCCCAAACTGAATAAGGTTGAATCTATTGATATCGAAAATTCTAACCCATCCGATGAAAGGCTGCCTTCAGAATTACCTCCTATTATAGAAACAGGTTTTATTCCTTTAAATCCTAACTTACAACCGACGAAGGCGAAATCTACTCTAGGAAAAATACCCAAACCTTCTTCCATATCACCACCTCAAAAACCTCCCAGTTCTGCTGTGTCCCAAGCTCCATCTTTCAACCTGGAAAAAACTAAATTAACCTTTCACAAACCGATTTCAAAAATCCCCCCTTCTACTGTTAATTCTGAACCGGAAATCCTTGAATCTTCTCCCGCGCCTGCGGTTCAAGAATGGCAATGGCGACAAGCCGGACGAGCTACGAATTGGAAACAGCTTAAATCTTTACAATCAAGTCCTTTTAAACTCGAACAACTCTTAATGGCTGTGGGTTTAACTTGGTTTATACCGATTGTTTTAGCATTTATTAATAATACTTTAAATCAAATTTGGATTTGGCAACCTATTTTAACCCCTTGGCAACAATTATCTCGTCAACCTTGGCAAATTATTTTTATTTTTTTGTTTTTATTTATAGTCGGTTGGGTTTGGCAAACTTCCAGATTTTTTGCTGAATTTGTATTAACGATTTTAGCGATATTGTGGTTAACCCCTCATTTATTAGATAAGTTACTGGAAATTACTAATCAGGCTTTAACTTGGCTACCTTTGTTACAACCGATTCCTTTATTTTATCGTGACCCCACTCAAGGAGTTTATATCACTTTATTGATTTTATGGGTATTCTCTCCTTGGTTATGGGATGGACTACTTAAACTCAGCTATGGTTTAAAACCTTTACCCCTAACAACGTTATTTAACTATAGCCAAGAAACCAACAAACTTTTAAGGAATTACTGTCAGAATAAAAAAATTAAACTTCCCGAAATTAAATTATTACCGATTGATGATCCGATTATTTTTTCCTATGGAAGTTTCCGACGTTTTGCTCGAATTGTTGTCAGTCAAGGATTATTAGACCAATTAACAGAAGAAGAACTAGCTGCTATTTTTGCGCGAGAAATTGCTTCTATCGGAGAATGGGATTTTGCTGTGATGTCTTTGGCTACAATTATCAGTCAAATTCCCTATTTAATTTATTGGTATTTAGCAGAATTTACCGAAAAATTACCGCAATTAAATCTTCCGTATCCTCAGATTATTCAAAAAATTATAGAGCAAATCGTCAATGCGATTGCTACTTTTCTTTGTCCTCTCTGCTATGGCTTATACAAACTTTTAAGATTCCCCTCCTTGTATTTATCCCGTCGTCGAGTTTATTATAGCGATCGCCTCGCTTGTAACCTTACCGGAAATCCTAACGCTTTAACTCGCGCCTTATTAAAAATAACCATAAAATTATCGAAAACTATTCAAAACCAAGGAAAAACCGATTTTATTCTCGAAGCCTTTGATCGATTAACTCCCCTGAGTTATCAACAAGCTTTAACCTGGGGGAGTGTGACCCATTACACCTCTCCCGACTCTTTATTTCAATGGGATTTAACCAATCCCTATACCCTTTGGCTAACCTTAAATCAATCCCATCCCCTCATCGGAGAACGATTAAAAATTCTAGGCTTTTATGCCAATTATTGGAAATTAGAGCCTGAATTTGATCTCTCCCATCTCAACCCTCCAAAATTGCAAAAATTCGATCTTAATCATTCCCCTTTATTATTACAAGGCGCACCGTTTTTTGGGATTCCCGCAGGAATGGCAATTGGCGGAACTCTTTGGTTAATGGGAGGACTCTGTTCAATGTTAGGGCTGTGGCAATTAGAATGGCTATGGGGAGACTATTGGATTATGGCAGGTTCTATTCCGATTGGCTGTAGTTTAGGAATTTTTATTCGGACTAATCCCTTTTTTCCTGAAATTAAACCTTCTAATCTTTTAAATCAACCCCACTTATCAGATTTAGTCATTAAACCTAATGCTATTCCCCTCGATAGTCAACCGATTTGTTTAACGGGTCAACTTCTGGGTCGCACTGGTTTAAAGAATACCTTTGCTCAAGATTTAATCCTACAAACGTCAACCGGAATGGTCAAACTGCATTATCTTCCCCAATGGACTCCCCTGAGCAATTTTTGGCCGAAAATCATTCAACCCCAGGGGTTAATTACCCAAACCCTTAAAGTAACAGGATGGTGGCGACGAGGGGCGACCCCTTGGATAGATGTAGAAACCCTAGAAACCTCTGATCATCGAACAATCCTACAAGGTGGACATCCCTTGTGGTCTACGATTTTAGCCTTGGGTTTTACCCTCTGGGGAGCTTATCTAGTTTCTCAAGGGGGATGGTGAAGAAAATTCACTGAAAAAGATTGCTCTTTTGCCGGATCAATGTTACATTAATTAACTTCACATTAAGCCTAAGGTTACCCCTTTTGGGATAAAGTCAATTTGAGCACGCCGTTGAGAAAATTCACAAATTTTGCAAAATCAAATGCAAAAATTTTGGTAAAACCCTAGAACTGTGTTCAAGGCTGTGCTATCTTAGAGATTGGCTCATAACGATCCGGTACTGGAATACCCATAGCAAAGGTTCTAGGTTCCATTCAATAGCCTGATTCATCCGAGGCGAAACAGCAACTTAAAAGAAATGACAAATTTTTTGTTGAATGCTGTACTCAAAAATTGGCACTCCAAAGGCAGGAAGTTAACATCCAGCGAGTTGACTTTATATGGTCTTAGCTATAGGAAGTTCAATGTATTTTTGAACACAGGAATAACAAAACGCTATAGCATCAAGTTTTGACAGATGGGAAAAAGTTTACAAGACAACCAAGCCAACCAACATTCTCTGCATGATGAATTATATATGGAGGGAATGGCAGGATTTCATCTTGAAACCGAGATGAAGTGGGTTGTTGAGTTCAATTTAAGAAACCAAAGTGCTAATTGCCTTGGGGTTAATCCTCGATTTGTGTTTTTAAACCACACAAGTTGGGGATAATTTCGCCTATTCATTTTTCATTTAATTTGGAGGTACTACTCATGTCCGTTCGTCTTTATGTTGGTAATCTTCCCAAAGAACTCGAACGCAAAGAATTACAAGAAGTCTTTGTCGAAGAGGGTGATACCGTTTCTGCTAAAGTAATTACCGATCGCAAAACGGGTAAATGTCGGGGATTTGGGTTCGTAACAGTACAAACCGATGAAATCGCCGATCAAATTGTTGAAAAATATAACGGGGTTATGTTTAGAGAAAATGCCTTAAAAATAGAAAAGGCATTACCTCGTAAAAAAGGAAAAGGGGAAGGGGTAGGCGGTAGCGAAAATGGTGGGGAAGAACAACCCCAACAACAGCAACAAGCTCCTGTTCAACAACCGGTTAAAGCAGGTAATACACCCAAAAGTGGTGGAAGCAGTGGCGGTGGCGGTGGCGGTAAAAACCGGAATAAAAAATCTAAACATTCCTCCGGTGGTTATAATGCTACTCCCAAAACAGGCGGTGATGAAGGTTTCCAACCCGATCCCCGTTGGGCGAATGAGTTAGAAAAACTCAAACAGATGTTAGCCGCCCAAGCTGCCAATCCTTAATTTTATATGGCTTTGTTTTAATAAAAATAAACCCCCTCAATCAATAACAATGTTGGGGGGTTTTCTCTATCAAATATTGGATTATAATCCCCAAAGCTTCTCTAGCAGTCAAAGCAATCAGCTATCCCTCTTTTATGACTAAGGGGAATTTTAACGCAGTTATGCCCTTTCAGCCTACGAAAAATCAGGCTTTTCCCTC
>NZ_LN889766.1 GCF_900009145.1 Planktothrix tepida PCC 9214 | reverse complement strand
GGATTTATTAAAGCAACGCCATCTAGCAGAGCATCAATATATTGCGGTACTTCATAGGGATGCCACTTACCCCGGTGGTTCTATGCGTCCCCATGTCCATTTAGTCATTAATTTAGTCAACAGTACAGGAGAAGTCGCTAATGTCTGGTGGGATTACCCCAAAACTGAGAAGGTACTGCGACATTTGGAGAAATGCTATGGTTTAACTTCTGTGCCTTGCTCTTGGGAAGTTGCTAAACGCAGTAATTCTAAAGGGCAAATTCAACGTTTAGCACGGGAAACGGCAGAATTTCTGGCTGTAGATCATCCTCGTATTCAAAAGCCTCAACCTTCTGTTCGGCAACTTCTTCAGCAGGCTGTTGATAAAGCTGTTGTGAATAGTACCTCCATTGGGGAACTAACAAAAGCCCTTCAGTCGAGGGGAGTTGTATCAAATCTGACTTCCCAGGGAATTCGATATGAACTGAATGGAATTCACTTTGCTGGCTATCAATTGGGTGAGAGTTATACATTAAAGGTAATTGAGCTACAACTTCGTCTCCAGCAAAAACGAAAAGCACAACAGCAATGGGAGCAGAGACTAACTGCTCTTCACTCGGAGTCTTCCCCGTCTTTAAGTTCTCAAGCCAGCTTACCTCAATCTGTATTGGCTCAAAGGGATAAGGAGAAGGACAAACTTAAACTGCCACCTTATAGTTTAAGTCGTTCTCCTGGCATCTTTGAGACTGAACAACAGGAATATGAGAAACGAATGAGTCAGCTACAGCAACGCATCAATTTTGTAGCTTCTAGGGTCGCTTACTCTCTAATTACAGCTAACACAACCCAGGATTCTGTTTCAACCCCCAACGCTACTTATACGATGACTTGGGATGATGCCACCAAAGAACTTAGGCTTTATTGTAGTCAACCGGATGATGGCGATCGCTTGTTTCCTATTCTCTTGGCTGAATATGACTATGGCCATCAACAATGGATCGGGAAAGGAGTAGTTTCTCATTACCTCAATGAATCCCATTTAACAGATTGGGCATCGTTTGTGACTACTCCTGAATTGCTTAATCTCCCTCATAATCGCTGTTCTCACCCTATTATGAAGGCGATGGAAAGTTCTGTTATTACTACAAATCAAATGACGACAAATCAAACGGAACAAGTTTTGCCTTTGTCTTCATCTCAACTTCAGGTTCAATCGCCATTTGATTCTATCAAGCACATTGATGATCAAGGTTGTGAGTATTGGCTAGCGCGAGAGTTGATGGAGTTATTGGGATACAAGCAATATCGACGTTTTGCTGATGCTATTGAGCGTGCTATTTTATCCCAAGAAAACGCTGGAAACTCAATCAGAGAGGACTTTTTGCCGGAGGTGGCAAAAACTTCGGGTCGTCCTCAAGAAGATTACAAGCTATCTCGATATGCCTGCTATCTAGTAGCGATGAATGGTGATCCACGCAAAACGGAAATTGCTCAAGCTCAGGCTTACTTTGTCGTCAAAACCCGTGAAGCCGAAACTATTATCCCTCAACAAAACGATGAACTAGAGGCTCTCCGACTGCAAGCCCGAATTGCTGAAGCGCAAGCTAACGCTATGAGAGATCAGCGACTTGTTTTAGAATCCGGTGCCTCCATCGTCTCACTTCACGGGGCAGGAATGTTGGCACTCATCCAGGGTCGCCCTGAAGCAGTGGTGAGAGAAACCGAAATTCAATTTGAATCAGTTGTTATGAATGAAGACGGCAAGCAACTTGCTGTATTTCGTGGGAAATCTTTGGCTCAACTCGGCAAGGAACTAAAATTTAAAACCGGAAAGGAATTTCAAAAATGGCTGGAGTCCTGCGGAAAAGATCATCTTATTTGTAAAGCGATGCGTCCCGTTCAAACGGATTATATTCCGGCTGAGGCAATTGATCAGATTCGGGAATTATGGGCAAATCGAAAAGGCGATCGCCAATTAGTCATTGGTGAATAGTTATCAATTTTAATCTGATTCAGCCTTGCCTAGATAAACTGATCTATGTTTCCCCCCGCTCCAATATCTGAGGTAGAGATACGGCCCACAACCGTTAATCGTTTTTCTCTCAATGCTCCCTCTACCAGTTCCCCCGCCGTTGCCATCATTTGGGTTGGGAGTGCGATCGCTCCTCTCCTCTGAAAGTTCATCTAAAGCCAATAGTCCATCAATCAATTCCCGTCGCTGTCCAGGGGAAAGGATAGCAGCCCACTGGATTACCCTCTCAATCGTTAGCTCATCAGTTTGCTTACGTCGTGCCATAGTTCTCGTTTAGGGTACGGTTTTACTGGGTTTGATGGGTGTTGTTGTACCCTAAATCCTTGTGGATGTTTGGGTTTAGGGTACGGTTTTATTGAGTTATAGCGGTTTTGTGTACCCTAAATGTTTGGGTGTTGGGTTCATTTAGGGTACGGTTTTATTGGGTTTCAGGGTTTTTGTGTACCCTAAACAGGATCATCATCGTCATCGGAATCGTCAAAATCAGGAGGGAGAAAATAAGCCCGGTCTACCAGTTCGGTGGCGCAATACTTCTCAAATTTGTAAGCCAGTCGATAGGCTTTGGAATAGGGCTTGGTTCCCATTGGGGGTGTAGTAAAATCCTCACCAAATAACGCGGCTAGAATCTTCAATCCTTTTAATCCATTGGCTAAATTAAAAGGTAGGAAAGTAACAAATTTTCCCTCTGGGATGTGGTAAAGTTGCCAGTCGTTTTCTGAAGGAACTAAACCCCAATTACCAAACTTAAATCCGTAAACTTCAATCCATTCAATCGGGACTGAACCCTCGAATTTAATAGCACGTTCAAACTTGCAAAACTCCGGTTCTCCCGCGTCAATTAACTCGATGTTGTTGATGATGAAGTCTTCCCCAATCTCCTCACTCTCAAGGCAGTTTTGCTCAAATCTGTTCATGGTTTTACTCCTATTTTGTGAAGCGATAAGGGGGGATTTCACCCCCCAATAATTTACAGTTCTGCTAAGTCTTCAAGGTATTGACTGAGTTGGTTTTGAGCCATACAAACTTGCTCACCATTCCGCAATAACCAAGCAACTAAACCGTTAGAAAATGATGCACCGATAATGATGTCTTCTGGCTGAATAATCCGCCCTAAATCGAGTGTTAAAAGCCGTGCATCAAGGGTTGGGGCTGTTCTCAGGTGTCGAAGGAACTGACACCGAGAACGAGGGAAGGGTTTAATCTCGTTCATCGGTTGTTCTCTCCTAAATCCCTAAAGAAGCCCGTGCGTTGGAAATCATCTCATCGGTGATTTGAGATTCAGAAATAGCTTTAATTTTGCCCACACTTGGCAGTTTTCCGATGTTCCATGACCGGAGTTTGAGCTTGGGTTCTAAAGCTTTTTCGATGTGTTTTTTAACAGCTTTGATGTGCTTACATTGGATGTTTCGGTACTGATGGTCTGCACATTCACAGAATGTTTTGTTGGGATGGATTATGACGTGGTAAACACTGCTATTTAAAGGATTAAAAACGCTGTAGACACCCGGAAAATTCCCGTTAGTTACTGTTAAATGATTTGATTTTGATTCCCGTTTGGCGTCGGTGAATTCAGGGGTTTTGCGAACTGCCATGCCCAACGCTCGGTACAGGTCACGGTCTGTTGTGTCGATGTCGGAGCCGGGAAAAGTTACCTGCTCATTGTCAACCTCGAACTTGTACCCGCTAACATATCCGGCTGTGGCTGACACCCAACTGACCCGGATTTCCGTTGCTGTGATGTCGTTAAAAATTGATACCATTGGATTACTCCATTGAAAGGTGGATGAGTAGAGGCAAGCGGTCAGGTCTGCGAAACTAAAACCGCTTGTCTCTTGGCTTTTATAGGCATCAGAGAGTTTTTTTGAATCACCGCTACGTCTCAAACTTCACGGCTCCCAGCATCAGGGTTTGCTTTCCTCTCATCTGTCCATACTTTAGTTATAACTGATACTATCTGCTACTGTCAATCATTTATTGATTGTTCTTCCCGATAGTACCAGGTAGAATGGGTAAGCTAAACTTATCTATCAGTTAGTGTCAGGTTTATACCAGATACCGTGCCTAGGATTGATATCTGATAGAGGTTATAGGGTTTTCAGTGTCATCTGGCTGATAGGTTCGGACATATCGCTTAAGGTCATCTAACGTGGCTTCTGAAGGGTTGAACGCTGCACTTCCCACCGATAGGGGTTGTTTTCTGTTCTGTGGCTCTGTACCGGGTTCTACCGGGTTAGTGTCCGGTACTGTATCGGGTTCCTGTTCAGCCGCTTATTTGTCAGTTACTAGCAGTTATTGTCTGTTAGTATGGGGTAGTACATGATAGAACCCGATAGAGGGAACAGCCATGAGTAAAACACAAGCCAGAGTCGAGGGGATTAACCAGCAAGTCGTCAGAGCCGATTTAAGAATTCCGGTTGAGATGTATGCCCAACTCGAAGCCATTGCCAATGAACAGGGAATGAAGAAGCACCACATCACTGGCCGTCCGATGGTGTCCCCTGTGATTCTGGAATTATTGGAGATAGGATTACACCATTATTCGTCTCAGAATCGATTGGGGGGTGACAGTACCGGGTTAGTACCTGATACTATACCGGGTAAGCAGTTGGACATTGAAGCGTTAAAGGCTGAGTTATTAGGGCAACTGCGTGAGGAACTGGTAACACTTGCTAACAGCATAACTGAAAAAAAGTAGTGGCCCTCACCAGTGAACTTGACCGGGTGAGGGAGGAACTAGCAACCGCTCAACATGATTTAGAAGCATCGAGGGTTATTCGTGGTGAACTCGCTTTAGAACTGGCAAACGCAACAAGTGACCGGAAACTGGCAGAGGAACGGCTAGAGACAGAACGGCTTAGGGCTGAGGAACTCATAAAACAGATTGAGGAGAAGGAAACGGCGATCGCCACACTCAAAACCGAGAACCAGAAGCTAAAAGCCTCTCTAATTGAAGCGGCTAAGAATGAGATTTTTCTCAGTGAGGAATTACAGCGATTCAAGTATGGGGTATCCCTTGCTTCGGATGAGCCACATGGCGAACAATTGCAGTTATTCCCCACACCGGAGGAACAAGCCGCCGTTACTCCTAAAACCGAAACAGAAAATACTGAATCACCCCCCGTCAAGAGTCAACACTTCGGCAAGCTCAGTGCAAAGCCGTTAACAGTCAACTCTGAACCGTCAAGTGGCACCACCAAACCCAAATTATTAACACCGGGTGAACTTGCTAAATGGATTAATAAAACCCATCATCCAGAGAAGCCCATCAGTGATCAAAATGTCCGTGATTGGTTCAACCCTAAAAAAAATTCCGACAAAAACCGGACTGCGGTACAGGAGAAATACGGGTTTAGACTCAACCACAAGGACAAAAGGGGAACCCTTCATTTCACATTGCTGTAAAATTTTCCCACATTCAAAACTCCATTAAGCCCCGACAATTGGGGCCTTTTGATTGAGTCGCGCTCGCTATCAAATTCAACCGCAAATTATCGTTGGGAAAAACCCCTAGGATATAATTAATTTTACTCCCAATAATCAAAATCGTAGATTTCAATTAATGAATCATTGGAATCAATGGCTAAAGCCATCAAGCTATTAGCATCACCACCATAAACGCCACACAACCATTGAGCTTGAATCTTGTTTCTACCTTTGATGACTAGCTTGATTAATTTGGTGATATCTTCAACAGTTGCCCGGTGAAATTGTCCGGTAGAGATATCGTTCCGTGAGATGTATCTGTCCTGGCGGTGCGACTGCCACATATTATTCCTGGTGTCAAATTTCGTGATTTGATGCAGGTTCCCTTCACCATCGAATAGGATATCGCCTTCCTTCAAATCATCAAAATTTAGTGGTTCAGGGTCGGGTGTTGGGGTGGGTTCAGGAGGGCGCTCGTCACTATCAGACGGAATAATAGACAAAAATAGACAATTAATAGACAAATCAGTAGACGCTGTAGACGGCTCTGTGTAAGCGTTTGTGGGATTAGTAGACAGAATAGACAATTTTTCCCCCTGTTCCGCATTTTCCGCAACATCATCTATATGGGTGATGTCATCCAAAGGGTTAGGTTGAGGTTCATTTGAAATTTTGTCTATTTTTTTGTCTATTTTGTCTATTATTGGCTGTAACCCATTATCCACAGGAGTTTCAGCGTCTATTTTTTTGTCTATTATTTGTCTATTTTTGTCTATTATTTGAAATTTCAAGGAACACCCCTTACCAACTAACTCACCATAACCAAGCTCTACCAATTGGATAAAATAGGCTCGAATATCATCAGGAGCTAATTTTGAGAGTTCACGGTCAAAACGTTTAACATCGCTTGCTCCGATGGCAGTTTGACGTTTTTCGGCGATAGAGATAATTTTCATCAGTTGAGGGGCTAACTCTTCTTTAACCGGGCTGCAATCTGCGTACAACGAATATGATTCTTGGTAATAGAATTTTGCGAGTTTAACTGCCCGGTCTAGCGTCGCTTTCCCCACAACCAAGCTCTGAACCGTGCCATATTGCCAAACCTGTTCGATGATGTGAATCATCGCTGCAAACCGTCCAATCTTACCGGGCATTTTTCCCCACAAGGAAGCCAAGGCTTGGGTTTTGGCTCCGACCCGGTACAACTCGCATTTATTGTTTATTCTGGTAAATCCTGCTTTTGCCTTGGCATCTAACGTTAAATTGAGTCGTGGCAGTTGAGATAATTTTCTGTAGAAGTCAACCAACATTACTTTGATATCGAGTGAAGGCGGTGGGTTGTCGGGAATCAGGAAAGGGCTAACGGGTTGGTTAACAATATTTACTCGTGACCAATGGCCGTTCCCGTCGCTACCATTCATGTAATTTGAAATCACTCCGGGCTGAATCCCTCCAAGCATACTCACCAAACATTGAGAGAAGTCACCCAGAAAACCATCCTTTAACGCCTCAATCTTTCCAACGCCGTCATAATAGGTTAGGAAGTCCTCCAAAAGTCCTGCGTTATAGGTTTTACTATTATTTTTATAACTGGCGGCTAGTTCATCGGTGAGAACCAATACACCCCAACCCTTCATGCTGTGGGTATTCAACACATTTCTAATACCCGCTTGCGACCCACCATTAATAAAGTATCGTCGTAAAATAGGCTTTTCCGGCTCCGGGTCGGGGTTATTCTTATCGCTGGCCCAATCTGCATAATCAATCTGATAATTTATCATTTCTTGCTCATATTGTTTCCGGGCTTTCTCCTGTAATTCGAGCAACGGTTCTAAGGCAATCTTGTTAATTAATGGTGATTTTTTCTGACTAGGTTCGGCACAGATAGCCGTGTACATTCCCATCGGTTGGTCAAAGTCCGTATAATCCAATAAATCGATTTTTGAACCCACAGCCAATAAAGAACTAGCAACTGTCAAAAAGGCACTCAAACCCACTTCGGGACGCAAACACAACCGATTAGCAAACTCCCCAATTTTAGCCAGATTACCGGGTAAATATTGAGTTAAATCGAGGGATTGATTTCGGTTTTTTAGGAGTTCCTCAAGTTCGACTTTTAGCGATTCTAGGTTGGTTTCTTCCTCCGCTTCATCTTTAATACTTTTGAAGATTTCTGAGGCTTTATTAGAATTAAGGTTGAATTTTCTAGCCAGTTCATTAAGCTTTAATTGCTGTTTAGATTTAGATAAATTTTGTTCAGCGAGTTGGCGTAATTCTTCCTCTATGTCCTCAATGTTGAATTGGGGTTGTTGCCGTTGAAAAGGCACTACGTTTGATTGATTATCTGGCTTTAACGCATTATTTCCTGACACATTGCCTTGAGAATTTGAGGTATTTATTAATGGCTTCTGATAGCTAGAGTTCCGCTTGGGTGGGTTCCATCCGTTATCTTTAGCAAATTTAAAAAGTGTACCCGGTGTGATGCCTCCCCCACCTTTGAACGTTTTCCAATGATTAAATGTTTCCTTACTATTTGTATACTTTGAACTGCCCTGGCTCCAATTATCCCAATCTTCAAAATCTAATTCCGCCGCACGACAAGCCATCCCCAAGTTGATCCAGCCTTGGTAATCCTCGTCAAATTGGCTTACTGGGATAAAACTTAGGGCTTCCCGTGCTTCTTCTGAGATGCTTTTATTGTCATAAATTGAATTAATTATTTGAACTTTCTCTATTTCAAATAATCCGACTGATTCAGGAGATTGAAACACCGGAACATCACCACAAGCATTCCTATCCCACGAGTAATTCCCCTTCAAACCTTTACCAAGGATAATCCCTAATCCTCCCGACCCAACCATCAATTCACCTAAAGATTTCTCACCCCCTTGAGTCAAGGTGAATTGAATCGTATTTCCCCAATTTTTAGGGATAGATTCAAACCCTATAAAATACCGATAGCCACCGCTTTGAGTTCGCACCCTTGGGCATAAGCTTATACCAGGATTGCGGTTTTCCCACCCCGTAACCGCTTGTTCTAATGCCTCTAATGATTCAAAATTTTTGAGGTCAAAATCAATCATTGAAAAGTAAAATTCACCGTTGAAACCTGCGTTGCACCCGATGCCTTCTATTCGTTCATCGTCATGCCAAGTTTTAATTAATTTAGATTTAAAATTCTCATCAAGGCTTCCCCAGTCTTGGTAATCTTTCCATTTTAATTGCTTGAAATAGTTCCCGTCGAAATACCCCGGTTGTTTTGGCTCCATCCCTTTTAGTGCGGCGTTTTGGGGTGAGTAAGGGTATGGTGTTCGGTTGTACTTTAAAATCCAGGTTAACGTTGCCGCCTTGTCGCTCTTCATGGTATAATTCCTTTAATACTTGAATGTTTGTTGAGTTACCAAAGAAGTCGAAGTCTTGGTAATTTGAAGAATCAAAAACAACGAAGCTCAGGAGCTACCCCCGATTTAGGGTTCCTGAGCTTCGTTGTTTTGGGTATTGCGATCGCTATTCTCAGCAATCCCCACAATCCACACAAGAATTGCGGAAATTGACCGAGTGAGCTAGAATTAGTAGAGATTGGGAATTGGGGAAGAATTTCTTCAGATGTACCCCAACATACCCCAGCATCAATGCTATGATATTTGTACATTTTTCTTTTTAATTTTTCGACTTTTGCCTGGTTGTTGGAAGCAGCCAGGTTTGTTTTTTTCTCTCTAACATAATAGCAGCAAAATGTAGAGGCTACCATAAGCACAGTCTCCACAGACCTATATCTTAGTGTTGGATAATTAATCTGTAATATTTTTGTGTGTACAGTACCCAGAAATTGTGTTATTAATAGTGATAGAAAGTACATAAGAAACCTTCAAAAACGACAAAAAACCCGGCAAAATCATCATGTAAGCCCTGAGTTGGGGATGATTTTGTCGGGTTTGACTAATATTATAGTCAATTCCCGATTGGGGCGTTTGAGTAGCAATCGTGCGAAAAGTGCCGTTAAAAAAATCCTCCGTATGTACGGAACGGAATATTTAGAACCTCAACATCCTCATCAAGTAAAAGGCTTGAGATTGGGACGTTTCGGGTTAATCCGTAGCTTTTTTTAAAAGCTCTATTATGGTATTTGATTGTGTTGTCTTCGAGGACGACGCACGGACGAGGGCAGGTATTCGCGGCTTCACTCAATTGATATAAATCAATGCTTTTCATTTGTTTTCCCTTTAATTAATTTGCAAAATTTACCTGTAGTTTCCCTGCATTTTTTACAGGTTTTGGGGGGAGCGAGCGCACTTCTAAAAACAGTTTGGTTTACCGTTCAAATACCTCCCACAATCACCACTCCTCACCCCATACTGAACAAGATAGTCCTCATAAGTTTTCTGAGGTTTGGGAGGTGCAATCACTTTAAAGTTAGGAGCAAATCTATCTCTATTGAGGCAACCATCGCCACCATTGTTTTTAATGCAGTAGTAAGCCTCAGAACCCTCCTCAACAATAACGGGCTTCTGTGGTTTCTTAACAACAATAGAGGACTGTTCCGATGGTTGTATTAGTGCTTTCAATTCCCTGCGTCCGTTACCCGGTTTGACTTGTTCACTGTTGGGTGCTTGGGTGATACTTTGACCCCTACTAACAACATGAATAATTCCCCCAATCAAGCTAACTGTGAGGGTAGCGATCGCAATCCCTTTTAAAAGTATTAGCTTAGGCTTGCTATCGTCTAGCTCGGACGATACCGGGTTAATATTAATTGTTTGCATAGTTTCACCGGGTTAGTATTAATATTTCGCCTGGATGATGTGGATAGGGAGGATAGGATGGATGGCATGGATGATAAAAAATTGGATGGGGTAGAGGGGGTGGATTGCCTGGATATCCTAGCCATCCACCCCATCCTAGCCATCCACCCCATCCAGGCTAAGACGGAATAAATATGATCTGAACTGCTCCCCCTATTTGTCGATGTTCAATCCTACCTAATCTTGCCTCAACAAATTTCTCGAACACTAAAAGGGTAGATTCAGATGTTAATTTAAGCCTTTGACCTGCCCCAGATTTGTAAGCTTGTCTGATTGAAAGCTCACCATTATCTTTAGCTAATTCCAAAATTTCCAGTATTTCAGGCAAGAAGAACTCAACTCCGTTTATAACCGGGTTTGTTTTTGGTTTTTCCGGTGCTTTCTGAAAGTTAAAGCGGGGTAACTGTGGCTCTAGGTTTGAAGGTTGACGGGTTGGGTAATCCTCCTCAAAATCCTGTGATTGTTCCTCAACTCCATAGATCGGAATTGATGATTTATCTAAGAATCTAGGCTGTATTAAATTAGCGGGAGCGTTCCCTTTTTTCTTATACTTGGTATGATGTTTATGTGTGGGATGTTCAGCAATTTGCAAAGGGTTTGAGCCTGAAATAACAACCGGATAAGCTGTGTTCTTAATGTGCAGAAAACGGGGGTCATCATGTTTCCAAATGTTTTGGATTTCTCCCCTAGCACTTGCTCCACAGAGGACTAATAGAAAATTGTTTCTGAACTTCCCATCAATGCCTATGGCTTCAGTGTTGTGCGACTGCATGAAGCCCAATAAACAGATATCAAATTTTCGAGCGTTGCTGAGTTTACGGATTGCATAGATAAAGGTGTTTCTGCGTTTTTCCTTACCAGGTAACGGTTTAACGATGTCCAGTTGTTCAAGCTCTGAAAGGGTGTCATTGATTTCGTCAAGGCACACAATCAGAGGGTGTCCGTCCTCCTGTTTCCGGCGCTCAATTTCCTGAATCAGCCAGCACATAATTTGATAAATGGTTTCAACATCTGACTCGACTCTAGGAAATCCCATCTGTTTCCAGATGATATTTTTTCGTTGGTGAATGTCCAACACGATGACTTCCGCAGGGGTGACGGCTGTAAGTTTGCCCACGATGAAACCAGCACCTAAACTTGTTTTCGCGCTCCCACTGTTCCCCCCAACTAATATTCCCGATGCCTCGTCAGCAAGTCCATCCCAGTTGTAATAATCGAGTTCACTGGGTAACTGGTTAAATTCCATCTGATAGTAAGTATTCATTCCCCCCGGTGGCGTTGGCATGGGAGAAAGCGGAAACAGAATATTCTGAACAGTTTGGACTTCCGCAGCTTGATAAATTGTAAATATCTCATCCGCAGTATCTCGTTTAATAATGCTGCGTTCCTCTTCTTTCAGTCCTTTAATGGCAGTAGCGATCGCACCCGCCCCAAACAGTCCTGCAACACCCGAAGCATAGAACCTAGAAGGGTTTAGTCCAGGGTTGACGGTTGACCAAGCCAAGGCTATAAAACCGCCTCCACAACAAATTAAAGACGATACCGCAGCTTCATGATCCTCTAACCAATTCAAAAGCCCCATCCCCACATCACCCCCATTAAACAACCAATTAAAGTAATGATTGATATTGTTAGAAACGTCGGGTTAGTTGTTGCAAACTGTCCTGAGTAAACCCGTCTAGCGACTGCGGTACAGACAATAATTGACCCGACAATGATAATAAAAAAGGCTGACCAATAAAGCCAGCCGAAATTAAGAATAGACCGAGTTATTAATGTTAGAAATTGCCATCCTCCAATGCTTAACAACCCAGTCCCAAAGTAGAGACTAAACCGAGACATTTAACCCCCTCTCAACTGTTGTTGACGTTCTCTAATTTTGTTTTGAAACTGTGTTAACTGTTGCTGAATCTTTTGGGCTTCAGCTTGCCTCAGAGCTATGTTTTTCTGGTATTCCGCAGCAATTTTATCCATTTCTGAACCCATTTGTTGATTCGCAGCATATTGGGCGAAATTAGCACCCGCAACCTTGGGAATTGTTTTAGTAACAGTCCTGACTAACTTGGCTTCAGTCTTAGAAAATGCTCCCAATTTCTTGCCGTAATCCCTAGACAATTTCTCATATTCTTCTAAGGTTTTGTGCATCATCTTGAGTTGTTCTAAGTCTTCCTTAGAAATCATCCATCCCCTTGATTCCCATTCCCTTAAGAGTTCGGCAGAACTGGTAATATAAACCCCGTTTTGCGGTCTGTAGTCAGGGGTAATTAGGTTCTGAGGAATGGGTGAAACATCCCCCTTTACTGCTATTCGGGAATCGACTTGATTAGATGATTTACCACCGAATAATCCGACAATTGCTGATAAAATGCCCATTTACCATTTCTCCGCTTTTTCATGTTCTAGCCATAGGCTTTGATTGTCTATAGTTCCTTGCTGATAAGCATTACGGGTTTCTAATTGCCTCGAATACTGAACGATAAAAATAACTAAACCTGTCATAATCCCACCGATACAAAACCAGAAAAAATTATCGCTATTCATGTTTAATTCTCCTTAAAACGGGATACGGTCTGATGCGAAATACCCGCCTTTATTATCTGAATAGATATCTATCCAAGGGGGAATAATTCGGCTAATTAATTCAGGATTAGGAAACACCCAAAGTGCATGATTCCAGAAGTTTAGGTCATCAGGAATTATGCTAAATTTAAAAAATACTTGCTCAGGGAATAGCCAAGAGTCGGGACTTTCCTTGTAAATTATTAATCTGCAAGTAATGGCTTGAAAGTAAATTTTAAAGCCGTTGTTAAACCTAATTCCGATTGACTTTGGATTGATTTCTAACTGCATTCAGAATCCCCCCATCATCTGCATGACCAAGCCATCGTATTGATTAGGGGTGATGGTGTGTGAGTAGTCGATTAACCGTTTAATTGCTGATATAATTAATTTCATGTTGCAATAGTCCTCATGGTGATTTTGGCAGACTGAGAGACGGCTCTCTAATTGGGATACCGTCTCTTTTAACTGTTCTATTTCTGCAATGATTTCTTGATAGCCATCACATCCAGTTTGCTGTTGCGAACTGTTGTTTTTTTTGCACTCGATTGTTGATTGGTTGTTGCCTTCTTCCCCAAGTCCTGAACTGTTTTATCGGGTGTACCTTGGTTAAGTTTTCCTAACTGTTCCAACTGGGAATTAAGGATTTTTTGAAAGTCGGTATTAATGGCAGTTTGTAGGCTGTAAGCTTGCTGTAATCCGTTGAGTTGACTTTGCAACATTCCCATTATCAAAGCGGTGTTGCCAGCTTCACCAATCGCCGCACCTGTCTCATATTGGACTCGGATGTGTTCATTGGTTAATCCTTCCTGAACACTGCCAACTGCCCCAATGTGATCCGCTAGGTTTTGGTGTACCGGATTGCTTAAAGCCAATTCTCGAAGTGCGGCTAAATCACTTTGGGTGATAGCGTCCTGGTTTAGTCCCAACTCGTTCACCAGTGCTAACGCTCCCTCACCCAGTTCCCCCTCGACTTCCTCCCAGTCGATAAAATCATCGGAGTCGTTAATCGAGAAGGATTCCGGTGCTTTGGGGGTTTCCGGTGGTTTCCCGTTGAGTTGTTGGGGCTTGGTTCCTTTGAGGTGTTGCGCGATCGCATCTCCCCAACTCTCATCAATTTCAGTCGGGTTTAAACCAAGTTGTTTAATAACGATAATTAGTTCAGTCTCGGAAATGTTAAGCGACTTTGATAATTTTTGCAGCGTTGATTGTGGCTTCTGTTGTGTACTCATTTTGCAGTTCCTCAGTGAATGTTTTGAAGGTGTAGAGTGTTGCGTTTAATTGAATGTAATCCTCTATGATTTCCGGTCTAGGTGCGCTTGCGGGTTCCGATAAATCATAGTTATTGATTCTGGTTAGCCATTCGACTATGTAAGGGTTGTAAGCCTTCTTAGGGCGATAATGTTGGAAAATATCAGGAGAATAAATTAACAATAATTTAATCCATTCTCTAAGTGTCTGTGGCTTACGTTTAAGCTGTTTGGCTAGTTCCCCAACGGGTGTATAAGTCGCCTTGCGTTCATCCAGCTTAAACAGCTTAACCCGCCTCCCTTCTGGGATAATTTCAGGTTCGATAATCATTGGAATTCCTGTTAATAGAAACGTTTAAATGCTTCCCGTAGTGCCTCCTGAGAGGGTGCGGTATGGCTATTCAGTTTTCGAGGTACGGTGGTAGACCTCTCAAGGGCATCATCAGGGGATGAGTTAGAGTTCTATCCTTACTAATGTACTATCCCTTTTAACGGATAGCAAGGATAGTACAAACAGAACTTGTAAAGATTTGTGTCAGGTACTAGAGGGGTAAAATGGGATTAATTACAGTACATGAGTACAAGAGGACAGAGAATGCCCAGAAGTAAAAGTGAAGGGGACAAAATAATTTGTTTTTATGTCCCTGAAGCGGTTAAGCGTAGAATCCGGGTGACAACGGCTGAAACAGACAAAACTCAACAGGATTGGCTACTTGAGGTTATTGAGGAAAAATTTAACAGGCTCGATAACTCAACCAATTCCGGTACAGAGGACATCCCAAACCCTGCCGACTTGTGTTGTGAATTCCTAAAGGAACTGGCAGAAGGTAAACGTCCAACTAACGGCAAGATGGTCAAGCTTAGTCATTTGTTAGGTGTTGACGTGGAAGTTTTAACCACTATCCGAGATAGATATTTAGACGGGGGTGAGGTTAATGTTAAAAATTCTAAAATGTCCAAAGTCTAATATCGCAGTCGGAAGAGAAACGGTTAAATTTTCCCTACCGTCAATGTTTGAGGCGTTAGATTTTGTCGAGTTTCAAACAGATTCTATAGTTTGTTTTTTACGCCGTTGGGGGTTGAAATTAGCAATTGTTGATTACCCCAACTGCATTAATCCTATTAATATTCCTGCAACACTACCGATTAAGGATGATGTCATGCTCAAAGGTTTAACCGATGCCCAATGGCTCCGAATTGCTGAGGAAATCTTAAACGAGTCGCGCCCGACTTTCCTTGTCAGCATGACCCAACACCGAAACATTCTCGTTAACTCCGGTGCGTGTTCTCTAATGGGTTGCACTGCTGAGGAATTGTTAAGCCGCGACTTGACCCCGTTCTGGGTTCCCCCTGGTGAAGTCAAACCGATAAGCTACAGCGTCCAGTTGCCTCCTCACCTTGCAGAATTCCATCGTTTATTGAGTCAGCAATCGGAACTGATCAGCCATAACTTTGAAGGATGGAAGGTAACGGGGGATAACTCAGATGCGGTCTGGGTACGGTGGAACGATGACATCCGATTTGTGGAACTGGACGGCAACCCATACCGATTGATGAGAGTAAACGGGTTTGATGAGGTCAGAGTTTAGCGAGCGCTCAACATCTACCAACTGATAGAAAGCTGGTTAACTGAAACGGCGGCTAAATGGGGGGAAGTTGCACTTATTTATAACGGTTCAACTCAAGGATTAAGGAAATTCTCTATGGCTAACTCAAACCCTAAACCATCGGAACCTGTCAACCCCAAGGTCAACCCTCTAACTCTTAGACCGGATGACGACTATCAACGGGTAACAGAATTCTTATTAACTCACTGGCATGATGGCAAGTCGGTCTGTGTGGTGTCCCAAATCGATAACCGTTGCCTGTTCCAAAATGACAAACTGTTACCAGCCCGTGCCATCATCCAACCTTCAGAATGGATTGGGCAGAACTATTTATGGTATTGGCGCGACTCAATGGAGGATTACAACCAACTCAGGGAACTGTTGAACCGTGACGTTTATATTCCACAATTTGAATACAGACTGCGACGGCCGGACGGTTCAATGGCACGATACCTAACTGACTATTACACCGCTAATTAGGGCTTGCTGAAAAAGTAACAGAAAAGGAAACGGATGATTAACTAGCTAATGGAGTTAGAAGGATAAATAACTTTTCTTGGAGGTAAGGAGTTAACAGATAACTTGTCATAATCTATGATCTGAAAAAAGTAATTGAGTAAAAAAATTGACCCCAAAAGCTGTCTAAGAAGGGCAGAGAGATTCATCACTAAAAAAGTAATAGCAATTGCCGTTTCGGAAGTATGAGCTAGTTTATTCATAATGCGATTGAGGCTAAATCTTCTTTTTCCTTGCCCAAATTTGCCCTCAATCGAATTCCGAATTTTTTCATCCTCTAACGCCTGTTTCTTAGTAGATTTACTAAGATTTGCTGGAGGTCTCCCTAACGGGGGGCCACTGATTCTAATTCCTCTTTCTTTACACCAAGCTCTGTTGTCTCTAGTCCGGTAAATTTTATCTACATGGCATCACCGTGCCAAAACGGGAAAATTGTACGCTAAGGTTGAAACCTTTATCCCTCAAGCATTTCAGCGATACCTATTTTCTTTCACCCGCAAAGGGCGTAAGTTGTCAAAACCGCTTGCCTGCTTT
>NZ_LN889765.1 GCF_900009145.1 Planktothrix tepida PCC 9214 | reverse complement strand
TGTACCCGGTTGTGAACACAACAAAATTGATGTCCTGGTTGCTTCTATTCTTAGAAGTAGAATTAATGGAAACAAGTTAAACCTGAACCTGATACCGTTGAAACTGAAGAAGAGTTAGAACCTGTTGTTGCTTCTATTCTTAGAAGTAGAATTAATGGAAACATTATTCACAATTTTTGAACAATCAGGTGATAAACGCGGTACAGAGTTGCTTCTATTCTTAGAAGTAGAATTAATGGAAACGACTTTATAATAAAATACTCAAAAATTATAAAAGCCAAGGTAAGCCTTGGCTTTGAATAATGATACCTTGATTTGATCGCAGCCTTAATTAGCTATTCTAATCCTTCTGTTATCATTTTCGTGATCGCCCAATCTCTAGATACAGAATAAATATAATAGGACTGATTATTATTTACAAAGCATTGATAATCTGATTTGATTAAACCTAAAGAATTTTTTAAAATTTCAGTCATTGTTTCTACAATTTTATCAGGGTGACAGAATTGATTTTCTAATGCGTCTCTGTTGTTGCCATCTTTTCTATTTCGTTCGTTATAAACTTCTCTCATTCGTTCTTTAGAAATTCCTGTCGCACTATGAATTAAATCATTACGTTTATCAATCCAAACATTTAATAATTCTAAATAATTTAAAATTTCTTCCGCATTTTGTTTTTTTTCTTGATTATTATTTGCTTTAATAATTTGACTACAAAAATTGAATTTTTCATATCGATTCTTTTTATTGTATGCTCTGAAATTCTCACGTTGATCAAATTTAATAGCAATTCTTTCTAATACCCCTTCATAAAAAGAAGCCATTGTAGTCAATAGATTAGCAGATTGGTCTAACTTATTATAAATTCGGCATTTTGTATAGAGATTTAATAAACAATCATAAAATTTGATTTGGTTTATTAAGTCAAATGGTAATTGAGAGCCTGAAGAAGAATCAATTATATTATTTGCTGATTTAATATCAAGATTAAAACAATGATCACTAATTTTTAAAACTTTAATAATATTAGCAATCAGTTTATCGTTTTGTGATAAGCTATTATCATCAGTATGTTTTTTCCAAAACCTTAATAAAATCTTCCAATCTTGGAGAATCTCACATCCGCCATTAAAATCCCAACGACTTTCTAAAATGTTTTTAACATCTTGATATTTTTGCGTTCTCATATACCGCCAATAAGAAGTTAACTGAGATTCAGAAGGCTTTCCTGCTAGTAAACATTTCACGGAGAGTTTAGGTTCTATGAATAATTGTTTCATAGCTGAAGAAGCCAGTGCTTGCATTCTCAAGGCATTCTGCATTTGAGGAGTTCCACCTTTAATACTAATTAACACCTCCTGACTAGATGTAATCTCTTTTAAGAAAAACTTATAATAATAATTCATAAGTCCGTCTTGATCTACTGCCGAGACATTACTAGGGATTACTTGATCAACAATATCAAGTTCTGGAATCTCTTTTTTGAACCATTTTTGAATAATTTTAAACAAATGGATTGAATCTGTAGAATAACCTCTATTATCGGTTTCTTGATTACTTTTTAGATCAATCATTTTTTCTGGCTGGTTTGTTACAAAAATATAGACTTTTTCAAGATTAAATTCTTTTCTAGCTTTCTCGATAACTCCTCGAATCCGATCTGGATTAATTTGATTATGCCAAACTTCTTCATTTTTTTCATATTCTTCTAATATCTTTTTGGTAAGCTCTCGGAAAGAAAACTCTCCATTTTTTTTATATGGAATTTCTAATTCATGGCATAGTTGAGCACAAATATACTCCTGTCTCCAATTCTTTTCCCAAATAACTTTTTCATTTTCATCTAGCTCAGTATTATTAACATTTTTTTCATCTCTATCAAATCCAACGGGAATATAATAATCATCTATTTTAATGGCTAAGTCAGATGTACCAATATTTGCAATTAAAATTGCCATAAGTTCTCCTTAAGGATTAAAACAAAAAGTGTACAATAGGTTTAGTTTAAAGGCCAGACTTGAATAGAATTTGATGGTAAATTTCTAATAAACTCTTGTCGATCAGAGTTATTAGCTCCAAATACAGTAACCGTTTGATAAGGTTTTCCAAGCTTGGGAAAATTAGATTGAATAATTACAAAGGATGGGATTCCTAATGTTCCTCCTACCAACACATTCCCAGGATTTTTATTGGTTTTGCCCTTGAAACGATCATTACTATACAGTAAATTTAAAGCTGTTCCTAAAACAGGCGGTGTTGCTCCCTGTGATGACCAATTTTTAACTTGATCAGGATGAATTTGATTAGGAGAAGGAACCAAATAAATCACAGCTTGATGATTCAAAACATCTTGATAACGCTTATTCCAGTTGCCTGGATCTCCTGCTTCTGGAGTTCCTGCTTGCTGTACCTCTAAGAAAGTATTTTGAACCTCCTGAAGGAAAGATTGCCAACTTTCGAGATTACTAGGTAACTTATAATCATTTAACTCCCAATGACAGCCACGCATCCGACCATTATTACGATGCAAAGGTCGTCTCGAACCTCGACCTATTCCTGCAATATGGGAAGTCAGGAATAAAAGTTTTTCCATTAATAAAAGGTGATGTTCATATCGAGATTCTAACAGAATATCTCCTGCATAGAAATAAGGAGGATAATCTTGTTCCTGAGTAAGATTTACTCCTAAACTAAAGGTTCCTTCTTGGCTTAGTTTCCCGAACAGTTGATTTTCTAAAGTTCGGCAAGTTACAGGATCATATAATCCCAAAGCGATCGCACGAAACCAATACCGCAACACCCCTCGTAACGCGACTGGACGAAACTCACCCGCTTTTTTCGGATCAGCCCCGAAAATCCCCTGTGTCCAAAGCTGAAACGGATGAGAAGAGGAATAAGAAAATCTGCTTTGAATTTGAGTTCGTCCATATCCAGCACTAACGCGAGAACCGATACCAACGGCTAAAGCATTTTCCATCCATGTTTTTACGGTTTTCAAATCTTCGGATTGATGTTGTTGTTGACCCCGATGGGTATAGGTTAACCCAATGATTAATGTTGGTTCTGCCATCGATAGCAGGGTATGAGGTACCGTTTTATATTTAATCCGGTTGTCTTCTTGCCACTCCCATTGAGGGTTCGTTATATCTAAACTTAAACAAGGTTTAGTCGGAAAAGCATCCAAAATTTGGACACATCCCACCCCTTGATCTAATTGTCCCAAAAGTCGATTAATTAGATTTTGATCTTGAATTTCTTTTCTAGCCCATGCTTTCACAGCCCCCTTTAAACTACTTGATGGAATATAAGGAATTCCATAAACTGGATGCAAAACAGGAAGCAAAAGCTCTTGAAATCCTCGCATTCCTCCTACCCGTAAGCGCCATGAAAATCTAGCTTCAATGATTTCATCCGCTAATGATCGGGTTTTTTGAGTTAAAGTTGTATACAAAGGCTCACATTTTTGATCAGCCGATACCGCTGCCTCAAGAATAGGCTTAGGGGGTTGATCAACAGGAATCAAGATTTGATTTAAAGCTTGTAATGGGCTTTGAAACATTCCTAATATTGCCTTGTTAGAAGGTATTATTTTTGTCCGTGCTAAAGCTGCTGATTGGATTTGTTTAAAGTTCATTCTTCCTTAGCCTCTCCTAAAACAGATGCAGCCCAAAATGACCATTCTTTTGCTAGCTGAATCGCTAATCGATTTAAAGCCGTATATTGTCGTAAATGTAAATGGATTAAACTACCTTCATTATCAACATCAAAATTAATTGATGTCAAATCTTTTAGACTTTTTAAAAATTTTCGATACACCTTACCTTTATATTTAGTATCTTCACTTGTTCCTCCTAAAAATTTTTTGGCATCCCCACTCAATCGATGTAATCCCCAAGTAGAAATATAAGCACTGATTCCTTGTACTAATCCACTAGCTCTAGGATGATATTTTCTATCAATATAATCATCATCTTTTGGTTCAAAAGCCATAGATTTTAAAGCCTCATAAGCTTTTTTACTAAAATCTCTAGGATCTAATCGAGTTATAGTTTGATTTTGAGAGGGAGATTCTGTTTTTTGCGAGCTAAGATTGTTAACAGCTTTGTTGTGAGATTGCTGATTTGGTTTTTTGTTATGTTTACCCATTACTTTTTCTCCTTGTTAATTTCAACGGTGGTTAGATCTGTCCAACCTCGACCTAATCCTTCTAAACCTCCAAATTGTAAACGATCATCTAAAACCTTAATCAGTTCTGAGCGACTATTAGATGTTTGATTACTGGGATTAGCTTTTATTCCCCAAGGAAAAAACAGAACGGCTTCAGGAGGAATGGCTTCTTCTGAACGAAATGACCCCCCTTCAACAGTTTTTGAATTTTCTTCTAAAGCCACTCGAACTTCTCGTTGTAATCCAGTTTCTACTAAAGCAATACAATCTTCATCAGAGATAATGGCGAGTCTACTTAAAATTTGGCTAACTAATCCTTCCCGTTTTATTAAAGGTTGAATCAATTCTGAATTAACTGGAATTTGAGATTTCTGGAGATGAGCTTCTTTTAAACAAGCTGTTTGTAAATAAAGCTCTTTAGCTTCAAAACTAATCAAGGCTGATTTATTGCCGGATAAAGCTGTACGTGCTGTTTGAATTAAAAATTTAATCTCTTGATTTTTAATCCAACGATTCCAGCGTTCTAACCACAGAGGACAAGTGATCCAAATCAAATGATGGCTAAGGGAAGCAATCGGGAAAAAGAGCAAAGTTGCATCAGCAAACCAAACTTCTCCTTCTGTCGGTTGTTGTCCATCTTTAATTTTTTGCCCAAACAATACAGAAGCTTCATCGGAGTTAATAAATTCTAATTGAGAGCGAATTTTTCCCCGTAATGAAGACGAGGGAAGATAAGGGAATTCAGTGTGAACTTCACGGGCTATTCCCATTAAATTCCCCTCTTGAGAACTGCCTCCTGTGTGTAAAGGTGTTAAGAGATAAAGGTAAGTCAAATAATTCTTCATGATCTTTTCCCCCATAAAAGTTTTCCGTAGTTGAGTTGTTGAAAAGTGTTTAACCAGTTACTAGAACCCTTTGGCAGTAAAGCATGGACTTCGGCTGGTTTTGACTTAAACAGATAAACGGTTCCTGGTGCCACAAATGCCCGTTGAGGTAACAAGGCAAATTCTTCTTGAGTTTGGTCTCTGCGTTTAATTGTTGATACCCCACCCCACAGCAAAGCGCGATCGCTCACGCATCCCTGCAAATGTTCTTTCCAATCACTCGGATAAACACCATAGACAGAAGATGTCGGTTCAACCATTGCCAAACCAGGAGTCAAGAGGTAGGCAAAATCACTCTCAGGAGTAGGTTGAGTATAAGCCTCTAGCTGCTGCCAGGGCTTAAAGTTTTCTAGGGGTGAAATTATAGCTCGATGTCCTTCACCGCCTAAGCGTACAACCGTTGGTTCTAATTTGGTATTAAGTGCTGCCACCAGTTGCCACCCTGGATGCAAGCGAACTGCTACTTCAGTGAAATACCCTTCTTCATCTTTAACCTGCCGACTATCAGGCTGCATTTGAATGTGCGGTAGAACCTGTATACTCCAGGGGTCAGGATGAAAATCGTTAGGATTGTTGAGCTTATTGCCTTGAAGATATTGACTTAAGGCTGTGGCTTTAATCCAAGTTTGGGGTCTACAGATAAACTGGCTGGAGTAGTCGATACTTGGTGTTACCATCGGAGGCAACCTATTCTGGTCAAAGCACAGATGTTGCCAAGGGGATTCCTTTTGTTTTTTTGCAGTTTCAAACCTTATCGTTTCTTGCCAATTATCCGTTTTATCATCAAGGTCATCTTCAATCTCTCCATCGGTTTCTAGCTTCCTTTTGACGGCCAATAAATCCTTGGGAGTCGGCAGCCAAAGATTATCTTGTTCATCCAGTAAAAAAGGGCCAAGAAATTGTAAATCCCGTTGGGCTTGTTGATATTTCGGAAGTGCAGAGCGGAGGGCTTGGAAGACAACTGTTGGTAAGGGAGGAAACAGACTTTTTGCCCACGAACTTTCGCCGGGACTAAAGGGTTTAGCCTCTCGAAATAATAATACACTTAAAGGATCAATTGCATACCAATCCATCAGTTTTCCTCCTTTTTCCATTGCTGCTGCTGCGCCATTTTATCCACCCAAAACGCACTAAATCTGAGTAAACGTCCTAAGTCTTTGGGTTGAGTCCCCAGAGGTTTTTCTGCATTTTGAGAAAGCTTTAAACTTTTCGCCCAATCTTCCCAGGCGTTGAGCCAATTTAAAATCGGATCATGAATTTCAACTCCCAAATTTTTACTCTCATCTCTACGTTTTAAAATCACTTGGGCAGCTTTAGAAAAGAGTTGATCATTTTCAGTAACACAAGCACGACGGGGTAACTCTTCGGCTAACCGATAAAGTGCAGGACTAAGATCGAGTTGTTGGTACTGTTGAATAAAGTTCCACCAAGATTCTAATAAATGACCTTTCATCACCGCTTCTAAAGTATTACCTCCTCCGTAAATCACCCGAAAGCATAAACCATCTTTTCCAGGTAATTTTTTAGCTCGTTCCTTTTCGGCTGTCCATAAGCTTTCTAAAACAGTAGGTAAAGGAACACTTTTGTAAGCAATCACTATCCCCACACTCATCGTTGCATCTTTTCCCATTGTGAAATGGGGACGTTGGGCTAATTCTTTGACAGTAGATAAAGGATGCCAATAACCAGAACCCTCTAAATTATCCATTGCTTCCTTATTGTCAAAATCATTAAAAGGGTCTTTGGCTCCACACCAAGCTGCTCGTAAAGAAAGCAAATATTCCGGTAAATCTGCTAGTGGTAATACAGCCATAACATCATCACCACCGCTATAAACAACTTTCCCACAAAAACGCTTTTCTGTTAAGTATGGTACTAGCTGATTAGAAAAGTCTAATAACGCACGATTAAGACCTACATGGCTTGCTGGCCCCATGCGTTTCTTCGTTTCCTTAAGCAATTTATCAAATTCACGACTGTTCTGAGTGCCTTCATCAACTTCTGATTTAATAATATAATCCTCATAAGGCTTTAACTTAGCTCCTGAAACATATTTGCCCATTCCATCGCCATCAGCTAAAACAATTACCCACCAATCAGCCGGACTACCCTCTCCAAATTGATTATTTTTATGGGCTTGGTCAACTAATCTTCGTAGAGTTTCTAGTTCTCCTTTTTCACTTAAATTCAAATCTTCAGCCAGCCATTTACTGGAAAACATGATTCCGTTATAGTCTTGTCCGTCTTTATTATTGGGATTAAGTTTTTTATCCGTCTTACCAATTTGAAAAGGACGACCACGAGTTCGGGCAGCAAACTGATTCCGATAGGGTTGGGGTAATTCGTTTTTAATTAATTCATTAAGCGTGTTCCAGTAAGCTTGTACTTGGGTTGGGTAGTCATGAGCAAATCGAGCAGCAGCTATCGAACTTAAGTTGGGAAAACGGATAAAGCTTTCATAATCTTTCTGATTTGAATGTATGTTATTATCTTCCTGATTTGGAGCTATCTTGATGCCAAGAGATTCAGCAACTCCCCCATAAACCCAAGACATCCGCTTTGTTAGTTCAATAGCGTTGAGTTTTTCTGACCCATTAAATAAGCCTGGATAAACCTCAGCTAGAACTCTCCAAAATAGTCGCATGGAACTAGCTGGAAGTCCTCCCCCCTCCCGAAATTGCTCGTTATACAGTAGATTGGGATGCACCGCACTAAACTGGCCAGACAAAGTTGAACGTTCCCCAGGCGCAGAAGCAATCTGCCAATTTCGGGTATTTTTTACAGCTTGAATTGATTGTCCTAACCGTGCTTGTAAGCTTCCCCACCAGGTTCCAACATTAAGAGTTGTGTATGTTAATTCTTCGGCTAAAGTTGGAATATCATCGGTGCGAGGTTGAGCAACTATTTTTTGGCAATCTTTCCAACCTTTGGCAAACGTTTCTTCAGAAGATAACCGAGTAATTTCTAAGGGAACTTCTGGATTTCCTAAAGGGATCGCACTCCAATAACTTTCCCAAGTATTATCGATTTGAGCATTCCAAAGTTTATTCCACTCCCAGCAACTAGATTGCTGCCATTTATTAAGCTCTCGGTAATAAGGATTAGGATTGTTATCACTAGGAAACTCTGATTGAATTTTATCCCAAATTTCATCTCCATGAGCAGCAATTTCTCTCATCACTCGGTCTTTAATTTCTGCTTTGACCTTTTCTGCTATCGTTTTCCATTCGGTTTTTAAGATATCACTCAATTGTTTTCCAAGTTCTTGAGCAACGGTTTCACCTGGAACTAAAACAGTAATTACATTGGGAAACCCAGCCGTACTTAAGCTACTAGACGTTTTATTTTGAAATCGATCTACTGGAGTTTGATCATTGCCAAAATCCTTGGTAAAATCACAATACTTGGTCAGCAACAAAGCATCAATAATTTCTTGTTTCCAAAGAGAAGGTGTTATCACTGCATCGGGGCCATATTCTTGTGCAACAAACCAGCACAGTTTAACGCTGAGATAATGCAATAAATAAGAACCTGACCAAAAGTCCAGAAACTTTCGAGAAGATTTAATAAATTCTTGAACAGGTGAGAAAGTAAATATTAAAAGATAAGGGTGTTTATAAGTTTCATCTGGAGGGAGGCTTTCTGGAAACATTGCCCCTGCTAGGGCTGAAACGGTGCTATTGTAACTATGCTGTGGACAGTCAGGTAAAATTTTATGGGCTGGTAAAAGCAATGCGTCGGGATTGGATTGAGCCGCTTTTTCTGGATAAAACCGCCAAAACCACCAAAACAGTTTTTTGATATCGGATTCTGATTTAGGGTCGAATTCTGAATTTAGAGAACTTACATCAATTATAGGAAACTGCGGAGCCACTAAAGTCTGAGACTGACCGCTGATAGGATGTTTAGATTCTAATATCGTGTTGCTTTGTTGATTTAATTTTAGGTTAACTCGATCTGAAGAACTACCTATTTCTGCGGATAAATATCCCGATTTTTTCCACCATTGATGGAGTTCTTCAAGATGTGGCTGAAGGCAATTTAACTGTTGACAGATCGCTCCTCGCCATTCTGGTCTTTCTGGGTGATGTAGCAAAGCGTAAAGCTTACGATAGTAAACATCCATAAATTTTTTAGCACCTAAACATAATTAATTTATCACTTCACAAGATTTAGTCGAGATATTTTCATGCGAATGACAAAATTTAATATTTTGAATCAGCCATTTTCTTAATTAAGCAGAAAGTTCAACACAATCTGGCTTTAAATATTCCTCCACAACATCAAAGCTATTTCCTGACTGCAACTCCTTCAAAACCAAAAACTGACCTGACCCAAACAAATGTAATTCTTCCTGCGCTCTGGTCATGGACACATACAGTTCCCGTCGCCCTTCTGCTTCATTGCCCACACCAAACTGCTGTACCCACAGAATCAACACCGCTTTAAATTCCAGACCCAATGAAGATTTAGCTGTAATGATTCGCACCCCCGGACGACGATTGCTATACTCTCGCTTATCCTGAGTGACCCAATAGCAGCCCATTCCCAACTGTTCCAACTGCTGAGTCAGGACATGAAAAGGTTCTTCCTCATGCCGAGCTTTATAGCGGTAAATGATGGCGATATCCTTGGATTCATAGCCTTTAGTAAGTAACTGCTGAATTTGAGCGATCGCACTTTCAACTTCCGCTTGTCGATTGGCGGCTAAATGCAGTAAGGGCCGTTGACCTGTTCGCAGAGCAGCACGGGGTTCAACAATGGGGAAAGCCACATCATCTTCATCAATATCATCTTGAGCAGAAACCGATTGCACAACGTTCCAAGCCGCCGATAGGATTTCCTGAGTGTTACGGTAGTTCTGATTCAGTTTGCGAGTTCGTCCCTGAGCTTTGATGCCAACGGATTTCCAACTGAACTGCTGGCGTTGATAGAGGCTTTGGGAACCGTCAGAGACTATCATCAAATCACCATCTTCAGGACTTTTCAGTGCAGCGACACAACAGCGAAACCAACTAGGGGCAAAGGTATGGGCTTCATCAACGAATATTGCATCCCATCGCTGTTCTAAGGGCAGTTCCTCCAGGGCAACCAGGAGGCGATCGCCAATTTCTGCATCATAATCTCCATCTTCAAACAGCCGGGGATTAGGAAGTCCACCCAGAATGGATTTTGCCCATTCGTGAAAGTGAATAACGGTAATGCGTTCTTGATACAGAGGGTTGTTATCGTCTTCTATCAGTGAGCGCAGATAAGCCGCCAAAGTAACGTTGAAACACAGAATCAGAATCCGCTTCGGAAACAGTTCATGAGCCAACGCCTTCGCACGACTGAGCAGAATCAGAGTTTTACCACTACCAGCAACACCACAGAATAAGCGATGACCAGAGTTGATAGACCGAGCTAATTGTTCCTGTTTAATGTCCAGGGTTTTGATAATGGTGGCATCGGGTTTAAGGACAATGCCCTTTGGTACGCTGGTGGGTTTAGCAGGTTCGGTTCTAATGCTGACTTCAGGATGAATAATGCCTTTGATGGTACTGATTTGGTCATCAGCCAGAGCCATAAACTTAAATCGCACCGTGAACATATCGGATAAACGTTTTAATAAAGTTCGTTCTCCAATACCATCCCAGTCCAGCAGTTCATCACGATAAACAGCTTGGGGCTTTTCCAATAACGGATAAATGTTTTCATCCCGTGCCTGTGCTTCAGTGATATTAGTCAGGATTGCACCAACACCAACCGGAAAAGCAAGTTTACCTTGATAATCTCCATCATCTTGAGTCAGAATTGAGTAACCCTTAAGCTTTTGGATTAGGGCATCTTGATAACTCTTGGCTTGACGTAAAGGAGATTGTTGGCTCTCTCGTTTACCATCATCCTGTTGAATTTCAAAAAACTGGTCACTGGCTCTCAGGATTTGTTTGGCACTCCATCCCTTCACTTCCAAAATCAGTAAGCCCAAGGTGGGACTAAGGATAATAAAATCGGGGTATAGTCCTTTCACATTCGGTTCGTACCAAACTAAACAATCGTCTGGCAGTTCATCTCGTAAAATCTTGAATACCCGTTTTTCCCCCGAACTGGCTTTGGATGGGACGGCATCAGGAACAATGAGAGCCATAAATAATTGAGACTCCTAACCGTTATGAGTGAGGCAGTTGTGGAAGATGATGGAATTGCGGGGGATAGAATAGTTGACTCTGAAAATCTTCTATTCCTTAGAGTACAGATAAATTCTCTGCTAGAAAACAGTAAATATACGGATCTTTAATCATTCACTTTTTAACTCAGGCAAATCCTAGACTTGAGGAAATTACTGAAAATAATCTCTAATCTTCTCCCTCAACATCAATTGTAATATTATACTACAGTCTATAACCGTGATTATTTCGTTGCTGAAAAGTTTGAATGAGTGGCGATCGCTGTTGTTAATGTAGTATAGAGTTTAGAGTCATAAACTGGGGATATGGACATTGCTGAATACTGTTGGTGGGGGAGTGGAGGAAATGAACCGCCGCCGAATCTGAAAACCAAGAAGCAACTGAGTGAGATGGGCTTAAGTCCTATTGCTCCTGTTGGAGTGATTCATACTCGAAAATACTATCTTTATCTCTATGATTCTGATAATCCCCAATCCGTGAAACCGAAACGGCAATGTTCACCAAAACAGCTTGAGAATCTAGCAAAGCAACGGGAAAAGCAAGGGAAAATTCGACGTTATCGAGAATGGTACGAGTCCTGGGGCAAATTAGAAATTGATAGAGTTGATGCTGTTAAAACTGCTAAGAATTATTTAGAAAATAAAAGCGTATATGTTATCTTAGATACAGAAACTACAGGCTTAAATGAAGCTGAAATTGTAGAAATTGCCATTATTGATTTAGATGGTAAAACTCTTTTGAACACTTTGGTTAAGCCTAGAATATTAATTCCTTCAGAAGTCATCAAAATACATGGAATTACGAATGAAATGGTAGCTGATTCTCCCTCCTTTCCTGAAGTTTATTATACAATTGTTGACGTATTGAAAGATAAAACGGTTTTAATTTGGAATCGTCAGTTTGATATATCAATTTTAAACTATTGCCGAAATATTCACAAATTACCATCTTTCAGATTATCAGATCGGAGTGAATGCTTAATGGAGATTCATGCTCAGTGGTATGGAGAATGGAGTACATATTGGCACA
>NZ_LN889763.1 GCF_900009145.1 Planktothrix tepida PCC 9214 | reverse complement strand
GAGAGAATGGGAAATTTTCTCCTTCTCATATATTTCTTATATTTTTCCTCTATCTTGCTTAGTTGATAGACCTTGCAAACTAATGTAGAAGCTTGTTTAGATGTGGAGACAGAACAGTTTCTCCAACTGTTCGAGGAACTGGCTTGAGATTTTATGTCCCAAAAACGAATTAATCGAGGTTTCTAAAAAACAATGGAAAGTACAAATATTTACGAACAGGAAAAAGGTCTGGCAGTTCTTGACTATCAGAATTATCCTGAAGGAATTCAAGAATATATGGCAGTGGAGGAAGCTTTTTTATTAAAGCATTTGCAAGGAGCTAAAAGTCTGCTAGAAATAGGCTGTGGGGATGGTCGCTATCTGGAGATGCTTGCCCCAGTTGTGGGAGAAATACTCGGCATTGACTATGCTGAATATCTGGTCAATGTTTCCAGAAAAAGAACCAATAATTTGCCTAATGTTGATGTGATTCATGGGAATGCTAAGGATTTATCATCTCTTCTGTCTAAGACCTATCAATTTGCCACTTTAGCTTGGAATACCATTGGTAATATGCCACCAGAAATTCATCCAGATGTGTTTAGGGGGCTGAGTCAATGGGTTGAAGAAAGAATTTTTATTTCTACCTATCAATGCAGTGATGCCGTCATGCAGGAAAGATTGAAACTTTACAAAAATTGTGGCTACAAAGTAAATAGTATTAATGGAAATAAGGTAATTATGGAAGATGGACAACATACTGCTTATGCTTATCCCATCAACTATTTTCAAGAGTTACTGGAGTCTAATCATTTCTCAATGGAAACTTACGATCTAGGTTTTTGTGGGGTAATGATTGTAGGAAATAACCAGAATTTTTGAAAAAACTTAATAAAAATTTTATGAAAATTATCTAAATAGCTCGGAATTAATCAGTTGCCCTCAAAAAGTTATCAAAAATATGATATTATCCCAAAAAACTCTAGTAAATAAAAACTTTTCCGACCGTCGGGCGATCAACTTTTATGCTGGCCCTGGTGCTATCCCTTTACCCGTTTTGGAAAGAGTTCATGCAGAACTGTTTAACTTCAAGGGTACGGGGATGAGTGTGATGGAATTAAGCCATCGCAGTGATGAGATTCAATTTATCATTGATGATAGTGCTAAACGCATTAAGAAGTTGATGGGTTTAGATGATCAATTTGAGATTATCTTCCTCCAAGGTGGAGGATCATTGCAATTTCTCATGGTTCCCATGAATTTCTCTCAACCAGGCGATCCAATTGATTATATTGATACAGGATATTGGACAGGAAAAGCGATTCGCGCTGCCCAAAGTTTAGGGAGAAACTTAAAAATTATCGCTTCATCATCTGATTATAACCACACCTCTGTTCCCAACTTAAATGAAATTGATACCCGTCCGGGCGCTAAGTTTCTTCACCTTTGTAGCAATAACACCGTTGTTGGTACTCAATTTCATAGCTTTCCAGAAATTCCGATTCCGGTGATTGCTGACATGAGTTCCGATTTTATGAGTAAGCAGATTGATGTTAGCAACTTGAGTGTTATTTACGCCCATGCTCAAAAAAATGTTGGACTGGCTGGTACTACTATTGTCTTAATTCGCAAAGAAATGTTGACCAAAATTTGCGAGGGGCTACCTGAAATTTTCGACTACCGCACCCATATTAAAAACAAGTCTAATTATCATACTCCGCCCTGCTTTTCAATTTATATCACTTGGCAGATTTTACGATGGATTGAAGAAGATATTGGGGGACTGGAAAAGCTAGGAAAAATTAACCAGAAGAAGGCTTCTTTACTTTATGATTTTATTGATTCAACGTCTTTATTTCATTGTCCTGTAGAGCCATCTTCCCGTTCTCAAATGAATGTGGTTTTTACAATTCCAAATGAAACCCTAGAAAAACAGTTTATTTACGAAACTTCTCAAGCGGGAATCATTGGAGTAGCGGGACATCGCACTAGAGGAGGATGTCGGGTTAGTCTTTATAACGGTGTCACCCAAGAAGCAGTAGAAACGCTGATATTCTTTATGAATAAATTTGCCAAGCAGCACTCGACCTCAGTAACTAAAGTTATTTATTAGGTAAAAAACAATGAAATTAAAAAAAATCGCAGAAGCAGAAACCGAAGCCTTTGATGATAGTGAAGATAGTCTATATCGAAGTTTTTGGGATGAAGAAGGCAGTCTCCATTTGGGGTATTTTGACAACTTAGAAGACTCTCAGCCTGAAGAGTTTATTAAGGCTTGTCAACGATGGAATCTCTATATGCTCGAACAGAGCAAAATTGATGCCTCTTCCAAGGTGTTAGATATTGGTTGTGGTAATGGTAACACCGCGATTTGGCTGGCTCAACAAACGGGGTGTGAAGTTGTTGGCATCGATCTAAGCGGTGTGCGGGTTAATAATGCTAAAGAGAAAGCTAAAAATTATCCTCACCTAAATATTTCCTTTGAAAAAGCATCTGCCACTAGCTTACCTTATGACGATAATTCCTTTACCCATGTTTGGAGTCAAGCCACAATTTATCACATCCCACAAAAGGAGAAAGCATTAGAAGAAATTCATCGAGTTCTGCAAGAAGGAGGTACATTTATCTTCGATGACTTACTTACGCCTATTCCAGAAATTAGCTCATCGGGTTGGCAATATGTTTACGAAAGATTACTTTTTGAACCCACTTTTAGCTTTGAGAGTTATGCAGATTTCCTCAGTCAGTTAGGCTTATTGGTTGGGGAAAAAGTAGACTTGAGCGACCACCTAAAAAAAAGCTATGAGTTGCTCTCTCAACTGGCTTTAGAAAAATATCCAGATTTAAGCATAGCATATCAAAAAATGTGCGAGGCTATTGATAAAAGGGAATTAGGATGGGGATTTTATCTTTGTACAAAAGTTAGCGATCGCTTAACTTGGATTTACGAAACAAACAATCGAGAAACCTTACGGAATAAATACAATGCCTGGGCGAGAATCTATGATCAAGAATTAGATAAATCCTATCGGGTTTCTCCGATTAATTCAGCCCAAACTTTAGCCCAATTCTTGCCCCATAAAAATGCAATCATCCTCGATGCCGGTGCAGGTACAGGAATGGTTGGAGAAGCACTTGCCGAACTTGGATATACCCAAATTGTAGGAGTTGATATTTCCGAGGAAATGCTAGAAATTGCTCGAAAAAAACAAGTTTATCGGGATTTATTCCTGGGAAACTTAGAAGACGAATCCCTAAAACAATTTGACAAGGAATCATTTGATGCTATTATTTCTGTAGGCGTTTTTACCTTTGGTCATGCTCATCCCCAAGCTTTAAACAATCTATCTTCTTTGTTAAAGTCTGGAGGCTATTTTCTCCTAACGGTGCGAGCAGACTACTACAACACTAATGAATCTTTAAAACAGGTGCTAGAGGATTTGTCATGGCGTTTAATCACTCGCCAAGAATTTAATGCCTTTGAAATAGAACCCATGTATGCTTTTCTGTGGCAAAAACTTAACTCTTGACACCAATTTGCACAATCCAATCCCAACTTTTGATCAAGACAGGATTCTTCTGAAGGAATCGGTTAACTTGTAGGGGTCAATCTCATATATTTCTTATATTTTTCACCTAAAGTATTGTAGGCAAACGGGTTCACCGACTTCTCCTACGGCCAGGGAGTTGTCAAAGAAGACTATATCAGGAGATCAACTAATTATGGAACAAATTTTAAACACCCTAAAAAACATCAATATCGATGTTTCAGGTGTCCCAGTCGGCAAAATTATTCTAGTCATTCTGATCCTGACAATAACACAGGTATTCAGACGATTTTTGATCGAAGCAATTATTAAACGCATTGAGTATTTAACCCGAAAAACCGAGAGTACACTGGATGATGAATTAATTGCGATTCTCAAACCCGCCTTAAGTTGGCTGATTCTGATTGGTGGACTGTGGCTCGTTAAGGAGATTCTGGCGACCAATATTGGGCCACAATTGAGCGAAGCCATCACTAAAATTCTTAACTTAATTGTTTTTTTCATCGTTGCTTATGTAATTTATCGCAGTGCTTCGATCTTCGGGCAGATCATTGCTAATGTCATGCTGCGTACCGAAACCGAACTCGATGAGTTACTCAGACCCTTGATGCCAAAGATTTTTCAATCGGCAGCCATTATCGTACTCACAATTAAAGTCAGTGAAATATTTTTAGGACAATCCGCAGCAGCACTTGTGGGTCTATTAGGAGGTGCTGGGATTACTTTGGGTTTGCTGTTGAAAGATATTGTTTATGACTGGTTTTGTACCATTATTATCTATTCTGATAATCTTTATCGAGAAGGAGATTGGGTTTCAGTCTCAGGATTACAGGGTTTTGTACAGATCATGAGTATAGGATTTAGAACAACAACCCTCCATGTCTATCAATGGGGTTCAATTGTGAAAATGCCTAACTCTAAAATGATTACGGGAATTGTAGAAAATTGGTCACAAAATCCAGGTGATGAATTAAAGTGGGGTATTAGTTTAACGCTCAAAATTGATAGTATTTCAGCCAAGCAAACCGCCCGAATCTGTGATGCAATTCGAGAAATGCCCACATTTATTAAGGGCTTGTCTAAAGAGATGATTGTTCGGTTTAGCAAGATTGAAAATAATGCCCGTGTGATTAACATCGTTGCTTTTGTTAATGATGACAATCTCTACTTTGATGCAGAGAAAAATTTGAACCTAGCCATATTAGAACTCCTAGAACAAGAGGGTATCGATTTCTTGTATGTCGATCTCCGAACCGACCCAGAACACTATAAACAAAGTCAGAAAGCTGCCAACAATTAAATCTAGCATTCCGATTCGTTCAGGGCAAAAAAATATGATTTGAAGGGAATAGGGAAGGGTGATAATACTTTAACTTAATCTTGAGTATTAGATACCCTATAACCCCTTTAAAAAGGATAGAACAGGATTTAAATTTTCCCTTAAAACAGTAACTCAGGAGGATATAATCTCAGATTTAATCAGTAATTTTTAGCTTAAATTAACACAAATGTATGCTTAAACTCTACTTAAGCAATACACAAATTTGGCTATTTTTTTGCTTTTTAAAATGTAAAGTTTTTAAAAGCAAATCTTGACGATTGATTTTGAGTATGAAATTATGTTGATAGAAAATTTAAAATTAAAAAAAGGGAACGTGATGTTAACAACTTGTTTGCAAAGTATTGATAAATCAAATCAACATCTAAATCGGGAGGGTGAAGATGTTATTCAAGGATTAACTAACGAATTTAAGTATTTACCGCCCAAATATTTTTACGACGATCACGGATCAAATTTATTTGAACAAATTTGCGAGTTACCCGAATATTACCCCACTCGAACAGAAGCCTCAATTTTGAGCCAATATGCCGATGAAATTGCTCAAATTACAGGGGGTTGTGAACTGGTAGAATTAGGGAGTGGCAGTTCTACAAAAACACTATTTCTGTTAGATGCTTATCAAAAAATTGCCAATCAATCTCAATATATTCCCATTGATGTAAGCGGTGGCATACTTAACTCTACCGTTGTCAAACTACAACAACAATATCCGACTTTCTCAATTCAAGGATTAATCGGAACCTACGAACAAGCCCTGGTTAAGCTAGAATCAACCCCAGTATCATCACGGATAATTTTTTTCTTAGGGAGTTCTATGGGGAATTTTAATCCTAGAGACTGTGATATTTTCTTAAGTCAAATTGCCAAAACATTACAACCCGGTGATTACTTCCTATTAGGAATTGATTTACAAAAACCCAAAGAAATATTAGAGCCAGCTTATAACGATAGTCAGGGCGTTACCGCAGCTTTTAATCTTAATATGCTTTCCCATTTGAATTGGCGTTTTCAAGGCAATTTTGACCTAAATTCATTCACCCATCAAGCGATTTACAATCAAGAGGATCATCAAATCGAGATGTATCTGAATTGCCAAAAGAGTCATTGGGTATCCCTAGACCGTTTAGATTTTAAAATTTTCTTAGCTAAGGGAGAATCCATTCTCACAGAAATTTCTCGCAAATTTGATTTAGCATCTCTACAAAAACAACTGGAGTACAAGCACCTCAAAACCGTAAAAATTTGGACTGATCCAAAACAATGGTTTGGGTTAATTCTTTGTCAAGCTGGAAACGATTTTGTTGATAAAATTGAACAATAAAGCCCGATTTTTGGATTTTATTTTGAGAAAAAATTCATCGTCATTACCCATGAACACCCTTGTATATAATTGTCCTCCCAAACTAGATTGTTGCGATCGCCAAACCCTGATCAATTATTTTCAGGAAGCTTGGCAACTCGAAGATGTTCTTCTAAAAAGTTTAGTCGGGGAAGACACATTTTATCTGAATCCTGACCCCTTGAGAAATCCGCTAATTTTTTATCTTGGACATTCGGCGGCTTTCTATATTAATAAATTAGTTCGGGTGGGATTATTAGAAAAATGTCTTAATCAGGACTATGAAATTCTGTTTGGAGTTGGGGTTGATCCCGAAACACCCACCGAATTAAATCAAGCGATCGCCCATTTAGAATGGCCAGACGTTGCATCGGCTTGGAAATATCGAGAACAAGTCTTAGAAATCCTATTAGAATTTATTAAAAAAACGCCGATTACTTTGCCAATTCTTGCTGATCATCCCCTGTGGGCGTTAATCATGGGAATAGAACATCAGCGAATTCATGTTGAAACCTCTTCCATGTTATTTCGCCAGTTACCCATTGAAAGAGTTAAACGTCCCTCAGACTGGAAATATGCCCCTTCTAAAGCTTATATTCCAGAGAATGAAATGCTCAAAGTTGCAGGTGGAATTGCAAAACTGGGCAAAGCTTTTGATGATTCAACCTATGGTTGGGATATCGATTATGGGTCACGCATTGTTGAAGTAGCACCTTTTGTAGCCAGTAAATATCTAATTACGAATAGCGAATTTCTGGATTTTGTTAAGGCGGGTGGCTACGATAATCAAGAATATTGGGATAAAAAATCTTGGCAATGGAAAACTGAAAATAATATCCAACATCCCAAATTTTGGTGCTTAGAAAATGGCAGTTATAAATATCGCGCCCAATTTGATGAAATGGATTTACCGTTAGATTGGCCAGCAGAAGTTAATTACTACGAAGCAATGGCTTATTGTCGTTGGAAAGGTGAAGGAACTCGGTTAATGAATGAAGCCGAGTACAATGTCGCCACTTATGGTAATGGTTTAGTCGAAGATGTAGACCATTATAATCTCAATTTTAAATTCGGTTCACCCAGTCCCGTCGGACTGTTAGAAACGGCAAAAAGTTACTCTGGACTCTATGATTTGCGGGGGAATGTTTGGGAATGGTTGAGTGATCATTTAAACCCCCTTTCAGGATATAAACCCCATTTTCTTTATGAAGATAATTCTGCCATCTTTTTTGATACTCAACATCAAATGATGTTAGGAGGCTGTTGGATAACAAATGGTACGGAAGCTTTAAAATATTATCGAAATTGGTTTCGTCCGAATTTCTATCAACACGCTGGTTTTCGGATTGTTCAAGATATTAACTAATACAGTTATCAAGTATCCGCATTATCAGTTATCAGTAAATAGTCTATTAAACTCTTAATTTTGACTTTGACAATGAAATGAGCAACCTATTAATTATCTTGGCTGAAGTTAGCCTAGTGATCATTATTTTTCTAGTTTTGATTGGGATAGTGAGAAATTCATCCCAACTTTTAATTAAATTTTCTATCTTTAAAAGTGAAGATCCCCGAATCAAAACCCTGCATCGCAATATCACAAGATTGTTGGTATTAGTTGGCTTATTGCTGTGTATTTTGATTGTCGGAGTGAATGGGTTTTTACTCTATCAAGGTAAAAATATTCAACAATATACACTCAATTTAATTAGCCGTATTCCCCCAGGATTTTGGATTACCCTCGGAATCGGTATTGGTCAAAGTATTGGTGCTGTTGTTGTAGCAGTAATCGCTCTAAAACTGCTTAAATATTGGCTAAAAATAGCCAGCACTCGCGCCAAAAACATCGAAACAAGCACCGCCGACGATGAAAGTATTGATGCTTTCTTTACCGCCCTTTATCAAAGAATCAGAGGCGGAATTTGGCTGGGGGTAATTATTTGCTGTACCCAATTTCTCAAATTACCCGTCATCATTTCCGAATATCTCTATATTGCACTCCGAATCTATCTGATTATAGCAGTCGGATTACTGATTTTAAAAGCCGTCGCCGCCATTGTCGATACCCTTGATGTTCTTACTGTCAAATACTCCAACTCCGATAACCTATTGCGATTTTATGCTCGTCTCCAACACCTGATTCCGTTATTAAAACGGTGTCTGGAATTTGTTATTTATGTCTGCATCGCCACATTAGTAACACAACAGATCCAATTAATCGCCCAACTCTCCACTTTTGGTCTACGAATTATTAAAATTATTGCCATAGTTTTCTTAAGTCAAGTAGTATTTGAAGTCATCCACTTACTCGTAGAAGAAGTAGTATTTAAAGAGCAGAATTTGACGGACATCCAAAGAAGTAGACGCTTAACTCTAATTCCCTTGTTTAAGAGTTTATTGCAATACTTAGTGTATTTTACCGTTGGAATTTTCATTCTTTATACCCTTGATATTAATCCCACTCCCATATTAGCAGGTGCGGGGATTGTTGGTATTGCTATCGGTTTAGGAGCCCAGACCCTAATTAACGATATCGTCAGTGGGTTTTTTATTCTGTTTGAAAACTACTATTTAGTGGGGGATTATGTTGAGTTGAGGAAAGCCGAAGAAACCAAAGTAGAAGGGATTGTTGAAGCCATCGAACTCAGAACAACCCGCATCCGACATCCCAATGGTCAATTACAAATTATTCGCAATGGTGATATGAGTTCCATTACTAACTATTCCAAACAATATGTTTTTGCAGTAGTAGAAGTTAGCGTCCCTTATGATTCTAATTTAGTTTATATCTATCAAGTTATTGAGGACATAGGACAAAAGTTAAAAGCTAATTCTACAGATATTCTGGAGCCTACACAAATTGATGGGGTAGAAAGTGTGAGCGAATCCAACTTATTGCTAAGGACATTAACTAAAGTGAAACCCGGAAAACATCTTCAGATTCAGCGAATTTTACGAAAGACATTTATGGATACCTTGTTACAGGAAGGAATTCTACTTCCGGCTAATCATGAAACTAGCGAAGATTAATTTGGCATTCTCTGAAAATATCAGATTTAACCGAATTAGTCAAACCTTAAATTTTACCGACGTTAATCACAAGCACGGAGTCAGTGAATGAAACTAAAACAACATAAATTAATTCAAAAAATCATGATTGTTTACACAAAAAATTGGCAAAGTATATTAATCCTTACAGGAATGGCGATTTCTACCTCTTTCATCTATCCCTGTGATGTTCAAGCTCAATCTTTGACTAAGAAAGGAGATATATTAATCGCCCAAAATCTAGGAGGAATAGTCCGAGAAATTCCCCTAGAAGAAGTTGCACTTCCCGCCATGTCTGCCGCCAAAACTGCAACCAACGCTGAATTTAACAAAGCTCGAATAGAACTAAAATCAGATGGTTCATTAATCTACATCCTCCGAGGAAAAAACCAACAAGGTTTTCAAGTAGAAGTACAAGCAACTCCCACAGGTACTCTTGTTCAAGTTGATGAACAAATTGATGTCAGTGAAGTTCCTGAAATTGCCGTCAAAGCCTTCCAAAAATGGGCACCCAATGAACAACTAATCAGCACTTGGCGCAGTACCCGTCTTGGGGAATTTTACTATCAATTTGTCATTCAAGATTTTTGGTTAGAAATTGCAGCCGATGGTAATCAAGTCATCATTTATCGAAAAAAAATCAATCTTTAGCCCATCAAAAGCCCTGAAATCAATGATTGCTCCGCAACGCTGCGCGAACAGGCTTAAAGCTAAAACCCGTTTTAACAGGTTTTGGGAATTAACTCTTTAGTTATCTTTAGATAACTTTAGCTTTAAGCCCGAAATTTATTTCCGGGCACCGGTCACTTAAGGTGACAGACCTTTACTTAATCAAGATATTCATGAACACATTTACTATGAATAACTGGCATAAACTGTTAACGGCTACATTAACAATCACCACAATTTCTTTTACCCCAAATTCAGCTAGGGCGCAATTACTGAGGGGTGCTGGTGATTCTTTTGCTGAACCGCTTTATCAACGTTATAGCCAAGAATACCAACAGCAAACCGGAAAAATGTTTAAATACACAACCATTGGGAGTGGGGGAGGAATTCGCTTATTTATTAACAAATCCATTGACTTTGGCGGGAGTAGTTTAATTCCCACTCCCATTGAACAAAATCAAATGGAAGATGGGTTACTAATGGTACCTACAGGAGGAGGAGCTTTAGCTATTGTTTATAACCTGCAACAAATCACCAGAGAAGTTAAATTATCCCGTGAACAACTAGCAAAAATATTTACTGGAAAAATTACAAATTGGCAACAGATTCATCCCAGTTTTCCTAATCAAAAAATTCAAGTTGTTGTTTGTTCAGACAATTGTGCTACTAGCTTTATTCTCACTAAATATTTAAACAAAATCACCGAAGGAAAAATCCCAGCTAGTCGAAATCCTGATTGGGGATTTAAGGTATTTTCTAGCTTTCCCGAAGATAGTGGAATCGCCGGAGAAGTCCGTAGAATTGAGGGGGCAATTGGCTATGTACAAAGTAACGTTGCTGTTGCTAACAATCTTTCGATTGCTAGTCTTGAAAATCGGACAGGTCGTTACCTTCAACCCACTTTAGCAGAAACTCAAAAAGCTCTAGCAAATCTCAAGTTTAATGATGACTTTACCACAGAAGATATCAAAGATCCAGAAGCGGGTTATCCGTTGGTCAGTTTAACTTGGCTCCTAATTTCTAAACAGTATCTTAATCCCGATACGTTGCAAGCCACTCAAAATCTATTGACCTGGATTTTAACAGAGGGTCAAACTTTTAATGAGTCGTTAGGGTACACCAAAATTCCAGAAGATGTTACAAAAAAAGCACAGGATGCTATCAAAACTGAATTGAGAATTAAACCTTATTAAAATTAGTTGGTTTAGCAATTGTTAAGTCATGTCAATCTTAAAAATGGTTATAGTTGTGAGGATTAATCTGTGAAAAAAATTATGAAAAACTTGAATTTATCATTTCCTATAACCTCAGTGTTCCTGAGTTATCATTTATTGATTTTATCTCCCGTCCTAGCCCAAGAAAATTCTAACTTAACGTTGGCGGGAGAAGCATCTGTCAGTGATTCTCATGAATTCTCCTCCCTCACTTCTAATTCGGAAGTTGAAGAAATTTCGATTCAGGAAATCGAAACTTTATCTCGTAATCCGCCTCCTGAACTGGATGATGAAACCCTGACTAATGTTAATCAGTTGTCTGATGTTAATCCGGGCGATTGGGCTTATGAATCTCTCAGAAATTTAGTGGAAAAATATCGGTGTATTAGCGGTTTTCCTGGGGGGAATTTTAAGGGAGAACGGGCGATGACTCGTTATGAATTTGCCGCCAGTCTAAATACTTGTCTGCTGAGTATTCGGCGTTCAATTGAAAGGTTAAACTCTCAATTTTTGGAAAAAGAAGATTTGTTAGTAATCGAAAAAATGAAAGCCGAATTTGCTACAGAGCTTCCTAATCTTACTGCCAAACTGGATAATATAGAGGAGCGATTAACGTTTTTGGGAGAACATCGATTTAGTCGAAATACAGTTTTACGGGGTCGAGTTGATTTTAATTTAATTAGTGCTTTTGGAGACCAGAAAGCGGTTTCTCCTGGGAGTGATTCTAGGGAAGATTTGGATGATAATCCGACTTTATCAGGAGGAGTTGTGCTGAAAATTGATACCAGTTTTACGGGGAAAGATCGATTGCGAACTCAATTAGTCGCGGGGAATATTAATGGTTTTGGCTATGGTGTGACGGGTACTGACATGACTCTTTTGATCGGTGCTGTTAATACGAGTAATAATGTTAAGTTAGGGACATTATTTTATGAATTTCCGATTGGGAAGCGGGGGATTATTGCGGTGGCTCCAGTTGCGGATTTTCCGACTCGGATTTTTCCGGCTTTTAATCCGGTTAACTCGATTTCTAATTTTGGTGCAGAGAGTCCGATTTATTCTTTTGCATTTGGTACGGGTGGGGTCATTTACTATAATTTTACAGACAAATTAGCAGGAGGAATTAGTTATTTAACGACTTCTGGGAATGATGCCTACCAGGGTCTATTCAAGGGTCAATATACTGTGTTGAGTCAACTTAGTTATAGCCCCTCTGAACGATTAGGGTTAGCTTTTACTTATGGTCATTATTATGCCCCAGATCCGCTTTCAAGTATTAATGTAACTGGGAGTAAGGGGAGCATCTTCGCTCAATTCCCATTTGGTGCGAGTACGCCCACTTCTTCTGATGCCTTTGGCTTACAATTTACTTATAAATTAAACCCACAAGTCATTTTTGGGGGCTGGATGAGCTATTTTAATGCTCATGCGGAAGGGTCTCCCAGTGTCAGCGATGTTGAGGGTTCTCAGGGTTCTCAAGCGGATATTTGGAGTTGGGCTCTGACTGCGTTTGTGGGTGATTTAGGGAAAGCAGGCTCGCAATTAAGTTTTGTTTTTGGTATGCCTCCTAAAGTCTTCAGTAATGATATTGTGACACGGAAAGATCCCGATACTGCTTTGCATTTTGAGTTATCTTATCGCTACCCAATGACTGACAATATTTTTATAACTCCGGGTTTTTTAGTCATTACTAATCCTGAACATAATGCTGCTAACCCTCCGATTTGGATTGGATTGATTCGCACTTCTTTTATGTTTTAGATTTTTTTGATCATTAACTTCTGGTAAATTCCTAAGAGAAATTCAGAAACGACTCGGTAGACTGCAAAACCTCACCAAGAACTAACTCAGCATCCCGATCTATAAAAGCATTGAGAACAGAATTGGAACAGCTGACTCCAGATTTACTTGCACCCATATACAATAGCCCCATCATGGCGGTCAAAATTGTGGGCAGGATACCCTGAAGCCTGTTACTACTAATCCCTGTTTTTTGAGAAATACCTTGAACAATTTGCTGATACAACTGCGGTGAAATTAGTAGGTTGATAGTCGCTGCCGTTGTTTCTGCATCTGTCATTTGAGCAATCAAATTCTCTAACGGTTGCTCACCTATCATTCTCTGCTGGTGTTGCAAGATAGGACGTAAAAATCTACCCAATACTGTCAGAATTTCTTGCATCTGATCCGACTCAATTCCTCGTTTAGTTGCCACTTGATTAACTGTATTTAATATCGTTTCAAATTGAGCCATGCTGCCTTGTTGATCAGGATTATCAATGGCATTAATTATATTCAGAAAAAGTTTCATTTTTCCCATTTATACAGGGTTTTTATTCCAGAATGATACACCCTAACAAACAAGAAATAGAATCACAAAAAATCGCTCAATCAACAAATTCAGAACCCAGACTCCAGTTCAACATTCCAGCCACTTGAATGGGTAAAGTCATTGCATTAAATGGTTTAGCAATCACACCCGCGATTCCCAAAGCTGGCAGCTGATTAAACAAAAAGTTTTTGGCTTTTACCGTAATAAAAATAACTGGAATAGACGGAGGAAATGGGTCGTTTTTAAGGGTTTGAATAAAAGTGATCCCATCAGTTTCTAAGTTTGGTGTATCTAAAAGTACAGCATCCACACGCTCAATGCACAGCTTTTCTAAGCCAGCTTGGATAGAAGCAACGGATATAACCCGCCAACCCCCAACACTGCTTAAGCAAATCTGCAAAACTTCTCGAACAGAAACCTCATGGTCAATGAGCAAAATCTGCTTATCAGACATAAAAGAAACTACTTCAGTCTTAGTTTTTTAAAAAATATAGCTTAGAAATATAAGAAATAGATGAGAACAATAGAACTTCAAGATAGTCTCTAAATATTCCACCCTAAAATTTCAGCCACTTGTTTCCAGACTTGTTTGGAATTAAACGGCTTAATAATCACTCCGGCTACCCCCATGGCAGCAAAGCGACGACGATCGCTCGGTAATGCTTTAGCCGTCAGCAAAACAACTGGAATCATCTGAGTATTTAGATCGGCTTGCAAATGCCCAAAGCACTCAAACCCGTCCATATCCGGCATTGAGATATCGAGAATTATAGCATCAAAGGGTTCTGTCTTCGCTTTGAGTAAGCCTTGCTGCGGTGAGGAAGCCTGCATCACTTTCCAACCCCCAAAGCCTTCAAGGGACATCTGTATCACGTCTCGAATGTCTGCTTCATCATCAATCACCAGGATGTGTTTCGTCATACTGCTGTCATCCTTGCGGGTTATTGAGTTTTATTATTGTTGCGTCATATAGTTTAAATTCAATTCGGCTGCTGGGCATAATGGCTTAATCCGGCTGATGATTCGTGTTACTAACTCAGCCTCAACCACAGGTTTCTCAAGCACATCATTAGCACCAACGGCAAATGCTCGTCGCATTGATTCAGGGTCTGTGTGGGCCGTAACAACTAGAATGGGCAGTTGGCTATATCGGGGATCTTGGCGCACAACTCGGCAAAGCTCTAGCCCATTGTAAGTCGGCATCTCCAAATCTAGGAGCAGCGCAGCAGGATCAGTTGTTGTCAGCAACGCCCAGAATTGATCGGGTTGGGCCAGACAAATTACCTCTAATCCTTGCGTTCGCAGCATCCGCGCTAGTGTATCTAACATGACGGGATCATCATCCACAATCATCACCTTTGTCTCTAATCGTTCTATAGTTGGCAGTGAAGGTAATACCTGAATCAGTGCCTCAAAAACTTGATTAGAAGTGCGAGGCTGTGAAAGATATTGCTCGACTCCCAAACGGGCAGCCGCGACCCGCTCGTCTAAAGAATCTTGCCCTGACAGAATGACAATCGGAATAGCTGGATAATCTACCTTTAAAGTTTGCAATAACGTATAATTGTCCACCCCATCAGGCTCAAGAGCCAGCAGAATCACTGCTGGAGTGGTTTGTGTTAAGCGATGCAGCACTGTTGAATGATCGCTGACGACTTCCATCCTCAGTCCCCATCGTGGTGCTTCAGTGGTAAAGTCTTTTGTGAATGCAGCATCCCTTCCGACTGCCAGCACCAAAGAATTGGAACTGAACTCCTCCGTTAGTAATGTAGGGGGAAGTGCTATCAATGCTTTTAACTCAGCTAATAGTTCTGAAAATCGAGTCCCTTGGTGTTCTTCTAGCAGGGAATTGTTTTTGAGCAGATGTTCGATCAAACGAGCAATTTCCGATCCTTTCCCATAACCAAATATTCCCAGTCCACCCACTAACTTATGGGCTTCTTCTCTACCCTGCGACTGTTGTTCTGGACTCAACTGATGGGTCTTATGGGCGACTTCGATATCCTCCAAAACTCTAATCCTCTGCTCCAAGGACAATCTAAATCGTTCTTCTACAGCATCCTCTGAAACAAAGACTCTTTCGTGGGTTTGAGTGTCATTCTCCCCGTTGCTATCCTGCACCTCTATACTGTTCTCCACCGTCGGTGCTGCTTTAAGTCGATATCCTAACCCATGAACTGTCTCAATCACTGTTTGATTAATTCCTGCGGCTTTTAACCGACTTCTTAAGTCTTTAATCAAAGTTGTGACGGCGGCTTCCGAAGGCAATTGGTCGCTCGACCAAAGCCTATCAATAATAGCATTGCGGCTAAAAATGCGCTCTTGGTGTCGCAGAAATAGTTCTAGCAGCGTGTACTCTTTCGGTCTAAAGGTGATTTCCTGCTGCTTATACGTTACTTTCATCAAAGTCGGATCTAAACACAAATACCCCCAATTCAAGACGGTCGCAGTTGCATTATCCCCACGACGCAACAATGCTCGTATCCGTGCCAAGAGTTGATGGGAATTAAAGGGTTTAATCACATAATCATCGGCTCCAGCATCCAATCCTGTAATCACATTTTCCGGGGAATTTTGAGCCGTGAGCATCAGAATCGGAGTTTGATTACCAAGTGAGCGCAGTTGACGACATAGGCTAATTCCATCTAGTTCTGGAATTAATACATCGAGTAAAATCAGATCATAATCCCACTGCATTAACAACTCCAATGCCAATTGCCCATCACTCGCTAAATCGACGGCATAACGATGGGCTGTGAGAGTCACGCAGAGCATCGCTGCTATTGATTGATCATCCTCAACTAATAGAATTTTCATTGGGGTTAAAATAGCAACTAACTTTGATAGTTGGATGGAGACTGAGGGATTTTATCTGCGGTTAAGGTAACAACTTTTCCATCCTGCCAAATACTAATGGATTCTCCTAATTTCCGATGTCTATCTACGGCTTTAGCAATAGTAACTTTAACCCCCGCATCAATTTTTTGATGAAGTTCTGTTAGAGGAATTGGGGGGTTATTTTCAGAGGGTGATTTGATTCCAGATGGCGGGTTCATAAATCATTACATCTTCTGGACTTTGGAGCCAAAAATAAATTAAGTTAATCTGATAACCTTTACTTTTACAATTGGCTAGAAAATAGAGCCGATAAAATTTTCAAATTATCTCAGTCAATCATATCATTGTTTAGAATTTGTTTTTTACCCAACGGGAAAATCCTAATTTTTTACCCAAGTCCGACTCACGCCAAAACTGCTGTCTTTCGCTCTCACAACGTTTTCCCTTTTTCCGATTTCCCTTCCCCAACATACTTTTCCATCATTGCTAAAGTTCTGCGAATTACCCCCGCTTGTTTCCGTTGTCGCAGACGTTTCTGAGCCTCTTGAATAATTTTTGCTAACAGTTCAGGTTCAGTTTGTAACGTAACAACCATCGCCTCAATAAAGATTTCCGGTGTAACTTCCGCTTGCTCACACAACTGCATTAATTCAGAACGTACAGTCTGTTCTAAATGAACTGCTAATCGTTTCCCCATCTGTGGTAATCTCTCTAATTCCGTTTGCAACCGTTTCACTTCTGCCATTTCAGGATCTTCAATTTCCCGATTTTGCGGTTGAATCAGGGCTGTTTCTGAAGCCGACTGCATGGATTTTAAGGAAGCATCTCTGGGTGTAACTTTAGCACGGGATTTGGATGTGAGAATACTGCGAATATCCGGTGATTCTGTCATTTTTTCTGACCTTCTAATTTTTCAATGGCGGTTGCTAACACTTCAATGGGATAAGCTAAATCTTCTTGACCCATTTCGTGCAAAGTCAATCCTTTATTAATGGCTTGTTTGAATTTTTCTGATTCCCGAATTGAAGGTAAAACTAAATCCTGACCAAACCAATCCGTTGTAATTTGCTGCATGGATTCGATGTTGCTTTGGCTTTCATTGGTGCGCCGCAACCCCACCCACCGATCTCGAAACGGAACAATACCGAGAATTTGACCCCCGAATTCTTCATCCTCCTGCTTGAGTTCGCCGAGTAACTCTAATGTCCGAATCAGAGATTGCAATCCTTTCACAGAAGCTTCAACGGGAATTACTAAGCCATCGGAAGCGCCAATCACGGTTAAACAAATTTGAGACCGTTGAGGCGGCGCATCGACAATGCAGTAGTGAAATAGGGACTCTACGGTTTTCAGGCGTCGCTTCAGAGTTAAAGCGCCTGTCCCACTTCCCGCTAAGTAATCCTGAACTTTATCCAAAGCATCATCTGAAGGAATTAAGAACAGGTTCGGGTACTTGGTTTCATAAATCCCATCCGACGGGTTAACTTCCCGTTTGAGAACTTCCAATAAAGTTGGACTATCGGGTTCAACTTGAAATCCCAAAAATGTAGTCAAGCTGCTTTGAGGGTCAGCATCAACGACTAAAACGGTGTGTCCCTGTTGAGCCAGAAAGCGAGCTAGAAACAGCACCACTGTCGTCTTTCCCTGTCCCCCAGCTAAAGAAATAGAACTGATTGTTTGCATAGATGCAAAGCTGTAAAACGTCAAAAAGTTAATTTTACAACTTGTGTAAACTATAAATTAAAATTAATACAAAGTTATAATACTAGAAAATTGCATAAATGTAAACTTATAACTTTACCTATTTATAAAACTGCACTTTTAGAAAATTACACTTTTAGAGAAAAGGGCAAAATCAGCTATCCCCTGCTTCCCCCAAAACTTAGTGAACACTTCGCCGTTGGGAAAACAAAACCACCTGTGCTGTATTGGGTCGTTCAAAACGCTGTAAACTCGATTGAGTTGGCACAGAAGTGGGCAGAACGAGTAAGTCGCACCCCTGAGCAATTTTAGTAAAGAGATGAACAGTGTAGTTGCACTAGAAAACATGGGATGGGAGGGTTCTGAACTCCTGAGCAAAATATTAGTATCCAGTAAATAAGACATTTAACCTCTGTCTCCATAAATGCTTTCTCTACTAATAGCCTCATCCGATAAAAGGGGAGTATTCAAACGATGACTGTTGGCATCACCGTGCCCAAACGGGAAAATTGTACGCTAAGGCTGAAACCTTTATCTAGTAAGCATCTTAGCCACTCATATTCCTACATTCCCTCTAGGAGGCGGCTTACCTCAATTTATTGGTGCACAGTAGGAGGTATTCTCTGTCCCATAAATTTAACTCCAGCCAGAAGTATTGTTTATTCCGGTGTAATTTAGGTAATTATTAAAATTATTCGGAAAAATTTGGCAAACTACTAAACGCCATTTGTGCTACTTTCTCAGCCCGTTGTGGCGTTACTTTTTGATACCGTAACGTTGTCTGAATGCTGTCATGTCCCATCAAAGCCCTAAGTTCTTCAATTCCCATCAGTCCCACCCGTTCTGTAGCAAAAGTGTGTCTTAAATCATGAAGTCTCACCCCCTGAAGCTCTGGAATATTCCCAATCAAACTTGTCCAGGATTTATGCGCCATACGGTAAGAAAGACGGGAGACAACCCCAGTTTTGGGCTGTTGAGCAGTAAACAAAGCTGGATGGGTTAGATGTCTGTAATATGTGATGTAGTGATTCAGACTTAGTTGCACAAATTCACTATAAAAACACCACCGTTGCTTATTACCTTTGCCAATAACTTGAAATTTCCTAGCTTTGAAGTCTATTTGCTCTAA
>NZ_LN889762.1 GCF_900009145.1 Planktothrix tepida PCC 9214 | reverse complement strand
ACATCAATTTTGTTGTGTTCACAACCGGGTACAGGGTGTTTCCATTAATTCTACTTCTAAGAATAGAAGCAACCTATCTCAGCATCACGGTTGGATTAGGAATGTTGGAGCCAGAGTTTCCATTAATTCTACTTCTAAGAATAGAAGCAACTGGTTGATTATTGCCTGAATAAATCAGGATTAATATTGTTTCCATTAATTCTACTTCTAAGAATAGAAGCAACTCCTTGCCGCGATTTTACTAACCAGAACAGGGAAAGGTGGGGTTTCCATTAATTCTACTTCTAAGAATAGAAGCAACAAAAAGCAAGCATTAAGAACTAAGTGTCAATCTCTTGATATGTTTCCATTAATTCTACTTCTAAGAATAGAAGCAACAGGAAGTGTTAGAAGAACTAAAAGGTATTACATATGTAGCTGGTTTCCATTAATTCTACTTCTAAGAATAGAAGCAACTTAATGAAATCATTAGTTGTTACAGTAGACAATTTGTTTCCATTAATTCTACTTCTAAGAATAGAAGCAACGCTCAACAGAAGTATGAACAATCAGACAAAGGTTGGACACGAGTTTCCATTAATTCTACTTCTAAGAATAGAAGCAACTTTGTTGTAAATAACAACAAAAACCTGAATCATGTCTAACTTCATGTTTCCATTAATTCTACTTCTAAGAATAGAAGCAACGGAAGCGATTAGATAGATTAGTAATAGGGCAAAAACTGTTTCCATTAATTCTACTTCTAAGAATAGAAGCAACGAAGGGCATATCAAATTTGATTACAGTTGGGGTTTCCATTAATTCTACTTCTAAGAATAGAAGCAACCTCAGAGCAGATAAAACTCTCACAAGAACTAGAGGGTGGTTTCCATTAATTCTACTTCTAAGAATAGAAGCAACGGTGTACATAGGAGGTAGATATGCATGCCTGAGTGGTTGTTTCCATTAATTCTACTTCTAAGAATAGAAGCAACTATGGAAGTATTGAATATATTAAAGGACGTACAACCCGCGTAGTTTCCATTAATTCTACTTCTAAGAATAGAAGCAACCGATCGCACTCAAGAAGCGTTACACACCCTTACACAGTTTCCATTAATTCTACTTCTAAGAATAGAAGCAACATGGTAGTTTTTGAATTAGTCGGAATGACGTGGAAATCATGTTTCCATTAATTCTACTTCTAAGAATAGAAGCAACACCTCAAGGTAGTAATATCAATGTGAAAGTTCATTAGTTATCTGTTTCCATTAATTCTACTTCTAAGAATAGAAGCAACGCTGTTAATAAGTAAGGTCAGAACTATTTAGATAAGGTTAATCCAGTTTCCATTAATTCTACTTCTAAGAATAGAAGCAACCCGAGTAGGGGGCTGTTATTGAATCCACGGAGAACTTGAATTGTTTCCATTAATTCTACTTCTAAGAATAGAAGCAACTTTACGAGTAATGCCAAAGATGGTTTGTGCTTCTCCTATGTTTCCATTAATTCTACTTCTAAGAATAGAAGCAACCTATGTGCTCTAACTATGAGATATGACATGAGAGACACTTGTTTCCATTAATTCTACTTCTAAGAATAGAAGCAACCTGCGTAATTACTGGGTGCAACTCTTGGAGGGAGAGGGCAGTTTCCATTAATTCTACTTCTAAGAATAGAAGCAACAAGGAAGATGACATTCCTAATGTAGGTCATGTATGGGTAGGTTTCCATTAATTCTACTTCTAAGAATAGAAGCAACACTCCAAGTAATCAGCAGAAAGGTGCTATCCCCTACATGATTAGTTTCCATTAATTCTACTTCTAAGAATAGAAGCAACCCATCTAAATTCCTTTTATTGCCTATCAGGAATTGAAACAAGTTTCCATTAATTCTACTTCTAAGAATAGAAGCAACACCTCAACTTGTGGGAGTTCAGTAGAGAGCTATTAGCTCTGTTTCCATTAATTCTACTTCTAAGAATAGAAGCAACTATGTCAAAAACACTTGTCGAAACTACTCCCAAAATTGGTGTTTCCATTAATTCTACTTCTAAGAATAGAAGCAACTTTTGTGCTGGTGTCTAACATTTAAGATTCAGGGAGTTGTAGGTTTCCATTAATTCTACTTCTAAGAATAGAAGCAACTTTTCTGAAGTTATTTGGAATAAGACAATGACTACTATTAGTTTCCATTAATTCTACTTCTAAGAATAGAAGCAACCATCTCCCATGCTCCTACTCATGAAATTGTTAATTGAGTTTCCATTAATTCTACTTCTAAGAATAGAAGCAACTTAAAAGGTAAGACTAAGCAATGCTCTTAAATCTTGTTTCCATTAATTCTACTTCTAAGAATAGAAGCAACCTAAAGTAAGCTTACCAAAGGTCGTAAGCTTGGAAGGGGTGTTTCCATTAATTCTACTTCTAAGAATAGAAGCAACCCTTATGAAATATGATGCTTTTGAGTTCTCTCATGAACGTTTCGTTTCCATTAATTCTACTTCTAAGAATAGAAGCAACTTCAATAGCAATTGATTCACTTACTAAAAGATCGAGTTTCCATTAATTCTACTTCTAAGAATAGAAGCAACTTGAGGTCTATTACCACTAAGAATTTCTTCAATCCACTTGTTTCCATTAATTCTACTTCTAAGAATAGAAGCAACTCTGTTCAACTCATATCAGGTATACCCATGAAAGCTGTTTCCATTAATTCTACTTCTAAGAATAGAAGCAACATGAACGGGAAAATCTATTCCATAGACGTTTTCTCATTGATGTTTCCATTAATTCTACTTCTAAGAATAGAAGCAACGCCCTAATGATACTCCACTCACACATGAACAAGTCTTAAGTTTCCATTAATTCTACTTCTAAGAATAGAAGCAACGTCCGTAGTTGACACTCTCAGGTCTAAAGACGCTGAGATTCTGCGGACAGGTTTCCATTAATTCTACTTCTAAGAATAGAAGCAACTTCATACTCGCCACCTGATAAGTATGAATAACCAATGGTTTCCATTAATTCTACTTCTAAGAATAGAAGCAACTAACGGTACACAGCACGAAATCACTATTTATAGCATTGACGTTTCCATTAATTCTACTTCTAAGAATAGAAGCAACTTCATCTTCCTTTTCCATAAGGAAATAACCTTCTCCTTTGTTTCCATTAATTCTACTTCTAAGAATAGAAGCAACAGGAGAAGGACTGGGTAATGGACTCCGATCTGTTTTGTTTCCATTAATTCTACTTCTAAGAATAGAAGCAACTCAAAAATATTTCGTCTTCATCAACTTAAACGACTGGCTTCGTTTCCATTAATTCTACTTCTAAGAATAGAAGCAACAAGGAAATGCTAACCCTGGAAACAGTTCACGAATCTCTAGTTTCCATTAATTCTACTTCTAAGAATAGAAGCAACTCCATTAATTCTACTTCTAAGAATAGAAGCAACTCCAAGGGTGAAGGCATACGCGAACAATCACGATAGCAAGTGTTTCCATTAATTCTACTTCTAAGAATAGAAGCAACTATCCCGCAACTAAAAGAAGGGGAGGGAAATGTATGTAAGTTTCCATTAATTCTACTTCTAAGAATAGAAGCAACAGGTCAATTCACCTTGGGTAATGAACTCCCAGTATTGTTTCCATTAATTCTACTTCTAAGAATAGAAGCAACAAACTAAGAGAGATACAAGGAAGACCTTATATCCCTATAAAGTTTCCATTAATTCTACTTCTAAGAATAGAAGCAACGAAAGGGCAGCTAGAGCATTACAGCAGTATTGACGAACACCGTTTCCATTAATTCTACTTCTAAGAATAGAAGCAACAGACATCCTGAATTATCCCCTAACGCCATTAAGTTTATGTATTCTAGTTTCCATTAATTCTACTTCTAAGAATAGAAGCAACCTAAATAGTTTAGTTAAAGAAATAAAAGCAATCTCTCGTTTCCATTAATTCTACTTCTAAGAATAGAAGCAACCCTTCCTATCTTAAACCCAGACACCATCGGCTGTCCAGATAGGGTTTGCGAGGCTCAGAAAAACCGTTGGCTGAAGCGATAATTAACCTTTCCCTAAAATCGACAAAAGCCTTACCCAGAGGAATATCGAGGCTCCCAACGAAACTATAAGTATTCCAGCCATTTTCTTTGAGCTTCGCAAGCCCATGAAATCGTTGATAATCCTTGCTAACCTCCCTCATCTTAATCATCCAAACCCCTGCTTCCGTTTCCTTGTCAAAAGCCTAAAACCGTTGTATAGAGGAATATCGAGGCTCATTAAGCCGCCCTAAACCTCCTTAAACAATCATTGAACTGGGATATTCAGTAATCTCTGGCCCTTTGCCCCAAGTTTCCACACTTCCCCAGGTATGGCGAGAAAGCGGATAAAACCGCAGGTTATCTTCAGTTAGATTCACTTGTTTTTCCAAGCGTTTCTGTAACTCAATATATTTTGATTGAGGCAAAACACATTCAAACACCGAATATTGAACTCGCTTTCCATATCCTTCTAATAATTCTGCCACTTTTCGGCGACGTTTATCACAAGGAATATCATAAGCGATAATGTAAAATAACATCAGCGAATTTCATAAGGTTTATATCCTTCAATGGGATTGTAAACAAACTGCTTAAACGCCTTAACTTGTTGATTCAAAGTATCCCATCGGGGTTGTTCTTCTCCATCGGCAGTGGTTAACTTTTCTTCCATCCGTTGCAGAAACGCTTTTAAGTATTTAACTCGACCGGAATCATTCAGAAAACAACCGCCATCATGGTAGGTAAAATCTGTATCTGCATCAATCATATTGCGATTAATTAAATACATGACCAATGAATCCACAATCGGTGCTCTAAACTCCTCAATTAAATCGGAAGCTAAAGCTGCATGACGTTCACTTCCCTGGTGTAAACAACCAAAGTAAGGGTCAAGTCCCTGAAGTTCAATTAAACTTAAAAGATGATTCCACAGAACTTGATAACCAAAACTCAATAAAGCATTCACCGGATTGCCAGGGGGACGACGCGATCGCACCGTAAACACAAACTTAGGATTAGTTAAACATTCTCCCAAAGCTGAAAAATATTGAGAAGCCGCCGCACCTTCTAGCCCCATTAATCGTTCCCAACTTTCCGCTTCAATCACCTTTTCCATCAGATGATTTAAACTTTGAATCGCCAAATTAATCGTTTCAGAAGATCGACGACGTGCTTGACGTTGGAGGATAGTTCGGCTATTTTTGAGTTTAGCTTTCACTATGCGACGAGCTACAATTAAACGGTCAACTCTGGTCAGTTGTTGTTGATACCGAGACAGATGCCGATACCCCCGTTCAACAGGTAAAATTCGACCATAACAATATCCCATCCGAGATAGATAAGCTATTGGAACATTGCGAGTTAAACAGGCTCGAATTGCTTGGGTGGTGACTTGTGATTTACCAAAAATTAACACTTGTTCAAGGAGGGGAATTTGGGCTTCTGCTAAGACTTCTTTTCCCTTTTTGATTAACAAACTTTCGGCTTTTAAAGTTAGATAACATCCCTGTTGAGACACATAAAGTGTTAACATAACTTAGCGATCAATCTCATGGGAAGAACGTGCATCAAGTTTGCTGGAATAGGGAGCATCAGTGTGTAAAGGCATCTCCCCCCCAGAACGAGAAGCTTGCAGAAAACGGATGACTCCATCGGCTATAGTAGCAGTAAAGAAACTGGCAACGGTAACTAAAAAGGTATTACTGATTACGGCCATTAATCCCAAAGGTGCAATTAATAAAATAATTAAAGTAATCGCTCCGTTGACAATGGCAATAGCAAAATTCCGAACTACAATGGCACGGTTAGAAATATACATGGTACAATCCTTAATGGTTTTTAATGTTCTAATGAATTTAACAAAGCCTTCATTGGGAATTACGCAAAGTTAGAGAAAATTCTTTATAAAATCAAAATACACAAACTTAAAGATTTTGCATCAGTGAAATTACGGATTTATTTAGACTTTGGCTTAGGCATCCAAATAGGCGTAAAAATCAATTTGGTTCACACCAAGTCGGTTCAATCCAACGCCAATCCCGTAGATTTTCTTCCCGTTTCCCAATCGGAACCCGCCGCCAATGTCCTCGTCGCCACCATCCAGCACTTTGTCGTTGTCTCTGTTGTAGACTTTCATGCGATGGCGAGCGCTCTTTTTGAATTTGATAACGATATCCGATCCAAATCGGTGCTAGTTTCTGTTTTCCTTTGGGAGATTGACCAAATCCTTTAGATTCTGGCATTTCTGCAACAACATCATCAGGTCTAGTTTGCAAAAATAATAATGTTTGTAAAATTAGATTATCAACTTTCTGAATAAATTGAGTTTCAGTTTCCACATCTGTATTTTGTTCTGTCACTTTAAATATATCATTGACTGTCAAATATCCAGAAATTGGTTTATTATCTTCCCCTGGTTCTAATCCAATCACATTGCTATAAAGGATTCCAGAGGATAACATTGTTACCCATCTGAGTTTATCAACTTTTTCTTTACTATCTAATTGAATCTTAGAAGAAATCTCAATAGTATCCTCAAAATCTTCTGCTAAAAAATGAGAGAACTGTACCCACTCTACAACTTCACCATCGGGACTGATTAATTCCTGCTGATTCGGTAACATTAATAATCCATGTCGAATGACTCGCTTCATACCATAAATTAATTCTGGTAAATCTGTTCTTAGAAATGCTGTTAATAAATCTTTTTTTAACCAATAAATCGGAACTTCTATAGATGCCATTAATGAAGCAGTTAGACAACCTTGTTCTAAAGTATGATCTTTTTCTAATTGCTCAGAGGGTACTAAGTTAGTAAATCCATAAAGTAAACAAGCTAATCGAGAAGTGACCGCTTTTTCATAATTAGGATATCCTTTAATTTTAGGAAAATCTTTAGTTAATTGTTCATAATAAAGTGTTTCTTTTTTTATATGCTTTAGTAAATCTCGTTGCTGTTTTTTATAATCGGAGGACGACATTTTATTAAATAAAGAAATAGCTAAATAATTCTAATTATAACCTAAACCTGAGTTTTATTTCGAGAGGCTTTTTTGAGCCAATCTTAAACTTTCACCATTAGGGCAGCTATAAACTTCATCAGTGAGAGTAGCGAATCCTTTAGTAATTAATTGTTCTCCAATCATATCCTCTGGTAATTTACCCAGATTGGCATAAACTTCAGTAATCCATTGATTGCCATCTTTTGCCAAGAAAATAACACCAACTTCTCCTTCAGATTCTTTGATAAGCTTATTGAGATCATTAATTGCAACTTTAGAATTCTGCTCAGAAACCGCTACACCACAAACTCGGATTTCTCTAGTATTGAACCAACCTTTCTTAATTGTAAACTGAGTAGGACTATCAACGGATTTCACTTGCCATATTTCCGTTAATAGAAGTTTCTGGGGCTGTGCCATGATCACTTTATCTTTCGTTTGTCTGGACTGCCAAAGAAAGAGGGCTGCAAAACTTAAGATTCCCAAGGCAACCAAAGCTGGCAAAATCTTAGATAGTTGAGATTTCATGGAGAGAACTGATGGCGATATTATTGGGTGTAATGACTTCCCTGTTATTGATTGTAGGCGGAACTGTAACAGTCGCTCAACAACCCACTCAACAACCCACCCAAAACTGTGACCCTGCCTATCCCACAGACTTAGCTGGAAATAAAATCTGCATTCCCTCACCGCCCCCAGATTTAGACTGCAAAGATATCACTTATCGTCAATTCGTAGTTCTTGACCCTGACCCCCATAACTTTGATTCTGATAAAGATGGCATTGGTTGTGAAGGTGAACAACGTTAAATTAAAAGTCTATTATAATTTACCTGCTACCACTTTTAAATTTTGTGTTTTTGATTTAATATTAAGATGGAAGATAGCTTTAGAAAAAAGTTAACAGAGCAAGCTAAATTAATTGCTAAATTTCAGGAATTGGAACAAAAGGAAAGAGAATGGTTATTCCCTTTATTGTCTAAAGGAGTTAGAAATACTCTGGAACTACTGGACTTAATTAGCGATAGACCATTAACCTTTGAAGAAATTGCAACTGAGCTTGATATTCATCCGACAACCGTTACTCAAAAATTAAATGCTTTAGTTGCAGGTGGCTATCCATTAGCATTAACTGATAAAACAGCTTTTGCGGAAACAGGTAGACCTAGAAAACTTGCTAGAAAATCCGTTGATATTAAAGCCAAGTTGATGGAATTAATCAAAGAACTGGAGGATTAAGCATCTATGAAACTGCCACTTCTTTAGAAATTGATAGTCTAGTTAAACCCAATAACTCCAAGCAATAAACGCCACACCTACAATCAACAACATCAAAACCTGCGGCACTCCCATCAAACCGAGATTGAATCCTAAACTCAGAATGGCGATCGCGCCCGCTACAATTTCTTTTTCTTTCATGGCTTTACCCAAAATCAAAAGGGCAAGCACTTCAGCACTCACCCCTTGTGTTAATGACCCTCATCTTCTCCTCCTAAGCAGCAAACAAATATTTCAGTTCTGGAATTTCACCCGCCCGTTTCCATCCGGTTCCCTCAGACCAAATTGGAGTAGCAGACGTTACACCTTTGGTAATTAACTGATTTTCAGCCACAGGCTCAACTTTCTCTCCACTCAAACTAATGTGCCAGGTTCGGCTAACCATCTCGGCAGGTGGCGGCGGTGGTACTGGCGATGGCGACGTGATTAACTCCTGGGGTGGTGGGGGTGGCGCAGATGATGCAGTATTTGATGCAGTATTTAATGCAGTATTTGATGCAGATACAGATTTCTGTGCTTCGGGACTATCCTGAATCATTTTCTCGAAGCTGTCATAGAACTTGAATCGAGGTTTAGTTCGGGGTTTTGCCATAATCACTTCCCCGGTGCGTGGATTCCGAGCTTGTCGTTCACCCAGTTCTTTCGGATAAAATACGCCAAAGTCGCTGATTTTGACTTCGTTCCCAGAGCGTAATTCCAACTGAATAAACTTAATGAAACCGTCAATTACTCCTTTAACGGTCTGTTCAGAAAATCCAGTTGTTTGTTCAATGTAAGTTGTATCCATTGTTCATTCAAAAGTCTTAATTCAATTTCGATTGTAATAGATTTCTCTCAAATAATCAACTATTTAAACTCTAAAAAGTCTCGAATTTGTTCTTCACTCAGAGACAGGTCAAATAAATAAACTCGTGTGGTTTTATCTTCAGCCGTGCGTTTTCTTGGATATTTATCATTTTCATAAGCAACACCATAGATTTTCATTCGTTTTGTCCATCCTGGTAAAATATAAGCATGAGATTTATCGCCAATCATTCCTAAGTGATGGAATCCGATCTGAGTTTGAGCGCCATCCCATTTCATCTCTAAAGCCAAATATTTTTTCCCTTGAGATTCAGTCATATAGGCTCTCACATCAACTTCTTGACCTCTCCAGGGTGCGCGACGGGGAGTTGCCCATTTGCCATATTGAATCGCATAAACGGTTAAAACTTTTGCTTCTTCTAATTTGGTGTTATTTAATTCAGCAATAATTTCATCAGCAAACACCAGAAACACTAACCCAGCAGTTCCAGTATGAGCAGTATGAGAAACTCTCCAATAAGCCGCCGCCCAAGATTCTCCCGAATAGAAACTACCATCTCGTTTCGGAAGTTTAAGCAGTTCATCTCGTCTGAGTCGAGCATTCTCAGCAACGGCTTTAATTAATCTATCATCACCATCATTTTGTTCTCTATGAGCAATGGCTTTACCCATCTCTTCTCGGTAACTATCCCGATGTTCAGTAGCTAACTGCATTTGATAAGGGTCAACTTCTACCTGAGAAAACAGAACATTTTGATAAGCTTGGGGACTGCTATCTTCTTTTAAATCGGGAGAACGCCAATAACTATTTACTAACTGAATAATCCGAGTTACGGTATCAGTTAAATTGGGATTGACTTGACAGGGACGGGTTAAATAACAATCATCGGATTTTAAATCTCCTAACCATTTAACATCACCATCTACTGCATCTAAGAACTTTTTAACAACATCTAATCCTTCTGTATTATTAGGATGAGCCGATTTTAAACTATCAACAGCAATTTGTAATTCTTGGGAAAGGAAATCAATAATCCGCATCTCCCCTTCACCGGGAATATTAAGAACTTTATCCTCGGCTCTGACTGCTCTGGCTCTACCTAATAAGGATGCAACAACTCCTGTTAGATCATTCATTGAATTAATGGCAATCTGCTGAAAACTACCTGTTAATGGAACTTTGGGAAATTTCTTAACAGATGGAGAAGAATTAAAGTTAGCGATCGCATTCCTAACATTCGGATAAGCATTACTCTTAATTAATTGTACAAAATCACCATCAGTATCTCGTCCTAATTCTAACAATAATTCACGAGTGGCGGCTAAAACTCCAGGGTCATTTACAAACATTCCTTCATGTTTATTTTGCCATAACTGCACATCGCCCCAATGTCTCATGGGATTACAAAACACAATATATTCACCTTGATTAAATGATTTAGAACAGAAAGCTTTAGGACTATATTGCATTTTACCATCGGGTAACTTCACCTGATATCGTTCAAAATATTGATCAGGCATACACATCACAGAATAGAATCTTACACCTGCTGCTTTAGCTAAATTCTTCCACATTTCTCGACATCTTTCTTTAACTTTCTTCACAATATAAGGATGTAACAAAAGTAAACCATTTCTATCAGCTTGAATCACACGAGCAGCAATATTAGCATACTCAGCTTCCGCATCAGGATTATCATCTAGGTCTGCTAATTCTTCTTCAGCTTCCTGCAAGTCTACTCGCATAATCTCAGCCAGGTTTTGAATTGAATTAAATGCACCCGCTAAATTCTGACACTTCTCCTCTAGTCTCGTGATAATGCCATCTTCTTCTAAGGTTTCAAAATCAAACCATTGCCATAACATCCATCCCGGTTTTGCCCTTCGTTCTTCAGCTTCATGAACAACACCAACTAAAATCTTACCTTCATAATTGCCTAATGCTGGTTTATTTCCTTTCAAAGAACTCAAAGGAATCACTAAATCAAATTCAGTATTATCTAATGCGGGATTCCAGGCAACAGTTCCTTTAGCAACCCATTCATTTCTTAAAGCCGCTCTAAATTGTAATCCAATCGGTTGTTCTTCATCAATAGGGTTTAACGGATCTAAATTTCTTGAATAGGCTTCTAATAATGCCATTAAACTGCTACTCGCTTTAGCATGACAATCTCCGGTATCCCAATGGGTGTTATTTGTAGGATCATCTTGAGGAGAACCATCATTCGGATTGCGACGTTCATCATCTACAATAATGTATTTCATCTGACGATAAAACATTCGATTACAGCCCGTGTGTAGAATTGAACCATAAATAATTCGTTTCCAATCTTCTCCAAAATAATCTTTACCGATAGTTTTCTGAGCAGTAAATGTAAACCGTCCATGTGTCCGACTATTTGATGCTAAATCTAAGAAAAACGCATCTTGAAAATCTTTCGGTTTAAAGGGATTTAATAAGGCAGCATTCGTATCGGTTTTACTAATTTCTCCAATACAAAATTCTTTATACGGATGTAAAGCGCCTAACATGGTATTCCGCAACACAACAGACGGCCCCATTGACCATCGTTTTTCCTTACATTTCCAAATACTGAAGGTAGAAATCGTTTTAATTTGTCCTTCCGTTCCGGCTTCATTTAGTCTAATATTTTCAAAGACAGTTGGCATCAATTAATCCTCACTAAATTCATCTAAGAAAGGTTTAAAGCTTTCCCATAAACTGGTTTTAGTTGCTTCATCATTAATCGTTTGAGGTAAAGTTAAATTATTAAAATTGAGACAAAGTGTAATTTCCTGACTGTTGTTTAATATAAATCCATAAAAGTTTTGATAAGTTTTTAGAGATTCATTAATCATTCGATTAGCAAAATCTATAATGTAACTTCTAATTTGAGCTTCATTCATCTGGGCAACTCTAGCAAATCCCAAATCAGGATTACCGTTATTTGTAGTTCCAATCAGATAAATAAATTCACCTAATTTAGTCTTCTTACTCCATTTTATAGCAATTAAAATTAATCCTGCAACTAACGCAATATAAGGAGCATAAGCCATCAAAAATGCCCAAGCTCCACCAAATAAAGTTCCTGTTGCTGAACCCACTTTTGGAACTAATTGAGGTAAGGATTTAAGAACTCCTGCGGCTAAATATCGAGAGGCATTTGCTCCAACTGAACCAATAGCTTTACAGACAACTGATGTTACGGTATGAGCTAATGCTGTTAATGCTTGTCCTGATATAGAAAAGATTGATAAAAACCATCCTGCTAGTTGATGAATTACTCCGACAACATCGGTTAAATTTGGTATTCTTACAGGTTTTATTGGACTAATTACCAATGAATTATAATTAATTTGTATTGCATTTAAACTTTGTTGATTATTAGAAGATTGATTAGTTAATTTTTTAACAAAAGCTTTTAATCGATATAATTGATTCTTTATTGTCTCTGTAGCCGATTCTCCTAAAGCTTCCAGAGATTGAATTGTAGATTGAATATAATCTAATCCAAATTTATTTTCAAATTCATTAATTTTAGAATTAACATTAGATTGTATTGAACCAATTTTAGATTGAAGGTTATTCAGTTCAGAATTCAGGAGAGGAATATTTAAAGATTCATTCCAAGCTTCAACTCCCATAGAATAATAATATTGATCATCGGATGATGGAATTGAATTTAGTAAACTATTTCCATAAGATATTAAATCTTGATTCTTCCGAAGTTTCGTATTAAAAGCTTTATTAATTCCATAGCAAGTTTCTAATGTTAGTAAAGCACTAGAAATCGAAATATCAGGTAAGGTTAAAAGTTGTTCTGCAATATTCTTAATAGGATCTAATATAGGTTCAGTTAATCCTGTCAGAATTTGAGTCGGGGGAAAATTATTTACACCTCCATTAACGAGATTAATCAAATCTTCAGCAATTTCGAGAACATCTTTACCTAACCAACGATTTGTACCATTGATATTGACAATTTTAGATTTTAAGTAATCATAAATCAAGCTCATAATTTAAACTCCATTTACTAAAAAAGGGAATCTTTTACGATCACCTGGAAGGATTGTGCTCGCAATGAGTGATTAACCAGGGAATCCTTTAGCAATTAAAGCCCAGAAAGTAGGTTCAGAGACAGGGTTTCGTCCCCTCCCATTTTCTTTAATACAAAGGTAGGAACTTCCCTGATAAAGCACCGCATCTCGTTGAATGTAGAGGGTTGTAGAGCTCCATTCACCTTTGTAAGTGATGATGTAGTCTCGACCGTCATTTCCTCTCGTTCCCTTGCAAAATAATTGCCAATAGGGAGAGGCATTTGGGTAGATAGTGGAATCTTCATAGCCAGAATAATCCGTTAGTCCAATCGGGTAGTTGATAACGGGTTTCGCTACGCAGATGTAAACTGATAAATCTACAGCATCAAAATAATTAACTAAATCCCCAACTTCGTAATGACCGTAAGCCCAATTTCCTTTCCAAACTAAACCCGCTCCAGTATCACCTTTTTCTCCTTTTAATTCAACCGATTCTCCCCAAGTTCCATCTGCTTGTTGAAATTGTAGTGCGGTTCCTTGCCACTGATGACGGGGAATAAACCAATCATCATCAATAATCACAACTTTACTATTTTTAATACTTCCATATTCAGCCCCTTGAATTGAACTCAAACTTAGAGGAACTGATTCTTTATCTTCTACTAAAAAATCATCTTTTACAGCAAATTCAATATATTTAATTCCCGATTCTCCATCTGCCCAGGTCAAAATCTCTCCTGTTCCGGGTACTAAATAATCTTCATTTCGGGTTCCTCTACCTAAAGCAGAACTGGAGGTATTACTCACTCGAATTGAGACTTGTCCAACTGTTCCTTCTACTCGTTCAACAGCAGGCTTTAATCCTTGCCATTCTCCTTTTTCATTAACTTTATATTCACTAGCAGTAAAACTTAATTTTCCGGCGGTCATCGTTTTGCCTCTCTAATTTAATCGAATCTAGTTTATCATAAAATCAGATTTTGGTATCAATAAAATGATGTTCTCCTGTCAGCTTGCGACAACTTATAACCCAACTAAAAACTATGAAGGTAAGGGCTGGTGGTCAAGTCCTAAATTGGATGGAATTCGCTGTTTATTCCTTCCCGGTCAAGGATTATTGAGTCGAACATTGAAGACAAAGTTTGTTGGATTAGAACATATAGAAAATATCTGCAATCAAATTAATGGCGGATTCAATATCATTGATGGTGAGCTTTATATTCCTGGTGAAAGATTTGATATAATCTCAGGAATCGTTAGAGATCGGAAAAATTATGATCTGGCTTTAAAACAAAAAGTTCAATTTCATGTCTTTGCTTTATGGAGCGCTACAACGGCTTGGCAAGATACAGATGAAATGGTTAATGCAATTCCTGCTATTTTACCTGCTCATCAATCTATTATTGTGCCAGTGCCTTATGTTTTTATTGAGAATAATCCGATTGCTATTCAAGCTCAGAATCAATTTAATAGAGATAATAGCTTTTCCTTAGAAGGAACCATGCTTAGGCATCAGGATATTGCTTATTTCCAAGGCAGAAGTCATCATTTATTAAAGGTGAAGAATTTTGAGAAATCTGTGTTTACTGTTGTAGGATTTTCTAAAGGAACAGGTAAATATTCAGGAAGTTTAGGTAAAATATTAATTGAAGGAGATGTTAACTCTGTTAAAGTTACTGCTAAAGTTGGCACTGGATTTACTGATGCTGAAAGGTTGGAAATTTGGAATAATCAAACTCGGTTCTTAAATCGTCAGGTAGAAGTGATTTATTTGGGTGTGACTTCTAAATATTCTCTAAGGCATCCAGTGTTTTCAAGGTTTGTTTAAAGATGCTACCGCTTTAAGCTGTTGGTTTTATTTCCAATGGAATTTTACAATGATTAGAATCCCACCTAAATTCGGTTCTAAACTTCCTCCTCCTGAACCTGATCAATCCCAAGGTAGCATTTTTGATAAGCTTAATGCAAAGCTCAAATGGGAACGAGAAAATATTCAACCCCATTTAAAAGATTTATTTCCTTTATACCGTCACACTTGCATTATCTTCATGCCGACTGACAACACTTTCTACTACACAGGCGCAGGTTATGGAAATTATGAGAATGGCAGGGATGATGATTATAACAAAATTGGAGAAATCTTAGCCCAGATTTAGACTTTCAAATAAATTAAGCGGTAATTAGGTGTAACGGAAAATTCCTAGCTACCGCTTTTAAGTTTTAGTTGTTTTTTGGAGTAATCATTATGTTACGAATTAATTCTAACATCACTTTTGCGGGAATTCAAGGTAAAGTTTTATCGATTTCACCTCATGGAAGTTACTTGACAGTTCAACTCAGTAAACGCATTGTAATCGTGGGCGCGATTAATAATAAATTCCAGTGGGAAGAGAACCCTGAACAACAATCTGGTTTTGTTTCCTTCATCACTTATATTGGTTGTTCTAAACCTGAATTATCGGCTATTTCAGATCAAATTCAATTCTATGGCGGTCAGATTGACGATTTCCGAGATTCTAAACGTAACAAACATTTTCCTCTTGAGTTTAAAGTCAGAAAACTCTCGCCTGAATCACTTGTCCAGTTGCTTAACGAACTTCAGTAACAAATAACAAAATCAATAGCGTTATTCTCTTGAGTAGCGTTATTGATTATAGCTACCGCTAAAGATTGTTGATTAATTATCAGGTAAAGAAGATGCCCAATTGTTTTCAACTAATTTCACGTTCAACTAATCAACCTGAACCGTTTGTAGAAATAAATCGAAAGATTTGTCAACATTTAGGAGAAGTTCAAAATGATGAATGGTGCAGAGATTGGTATCCTTACATTGGTTTCTTATTGGCTTCAGGACAAAAAATTGCTTCTGATGAATTAAAGGAAAAAGTAGCTAAAATTGATCAGTCGCTGGTTCCAATTGTTGAGTTTCTTGCAGACAATTATAATTCAGTTTCTTGGTATGAACGATAGATAGCAAATAACAAAATCAATAGCGTTATTCCCTTGAGTAGCGTTATTGATGAATTTTAGTAACATTTCTTGATTGAGGAAATTGAAACATGAACAGCATAAGAGATAAAGTGATTGAATGTCTCAGTTCCAAAGGATGGGACAGGGAAGATGAAGAATGGAAAACTGATAAAATCATTCCTTATGTTCGTTTCTCTAATCCCATAATGCCACAAAATAATAAAGATTTCCGTTATTGCGTGGCGGTTACAGTTTGGGGTAAAAGTGTAACTACGGATATTCAAGAATACTCTTCAACTTGTGATGATCTTAATACAATGCGGAGAATTGCCCAAGTTACTTTTGCTGATTTTCTTGAGAGAAGCGATGAATTAATTGAATCTGCACATCAGTATTTGTATAAGCATTTTATTCCCTAATAAACTCAATAAGACATAATAAACCAGCAGCATAAGTTGTTGGTTTATTTTTTTTACCCACCAATAAATTACGAAACATCAAATCAACAACTATGTTCTCTTGAGTAACTTATTGATATTTGCTATCGAAGCTAACGCTTAATGAAAATGAAGTTTAGTTAGAAACAAGTGATGAACAGCATAAGAGATAAAGTGATTGAATGCCTTAGTAAAGAATGGCAGGAGGAAAGTGACACTTGGGAATCACCAGAAGGTAAACTGATCCCTTATATTCGATTTTCTAAGTTTATAATGCCTGATAACGATGATTTTAACCGATACCATGTTGCATTTACGATATGGGCAAAGAATGTTTCAGTTGAAATTATCGAAAGTTGCGGTGAATGTGGCCCTGAAATAGATTCTGATGAAAGATGGGCAATGATTAAGATTTACCGGGTTGCCAAAGTTCCTCATGCTGAATTTATAGCAAATAGCAGCGAATTAATTCAAAAAGCCTATCGCATTCTTTACGAAAAATTTAATCCTTAGAGTCAATAAATCAAGATTTAATAAATCAGCAGCATTAGTTCGTTCCTCGGCACAAGCTTAATGTTGTTGGTTTATTTTTTCTACCCATCAATAAATTATGAAAAGTAAAATCAACAGCAACTATGTTCAATTGGAATTGCCATTATATCCTAAACTCAAGAGAGGACAGAAAGTTAAAATTACTGGCTTTGATTCCAGTGGAGAATATAACTTGAGGGGAAGATTTGGAATCATCTTTTCAATCGCTGATAATGGAATTTGGGTTAGATTTCCGGGGAGATTCTTAGCTCGAAAAGTTCCCTTAATTTTATTATATTCTATTTGGGAATTAGATAAAACCTAAATTAAAGGTTAATTGTAGAGACGTGCCATGGCACGTCTGTACTGTAGATTTAATTCTAGTTAACCTTATCTTTCCAATCTATTCATCGTTATTAATCATATCATGAATAACCATGAGAAAACAACCTTTATTAAGATTTTTTAGACTTAAAGTAAGGGTATTATTGTGCTAAAATTAGATTCAGAATGTTGAGTTAATTAATCGGTTTATGACTATCAAAAAACGAGGATTTGCTTCAATGGACAAAGAGCAACAACGTGAAATTGCTAGTAAGGGTGGAAAGACGGCTCATGAGAAAGGAACTGCTCATAAATGGACATCGGAAACAGCTAGAGAAGCAGGGCGCAAAGGCGGTAAAGCCGTAAGTCAGAATCGGGAACACATGGCTACTATTGGACGCAAAGGCGGTAAAAATAGCCATAAAAATACTAACTCTAATGATGTTAATGAATCCTAATTGAATCTTAATTGAATCTTAATCGGGCGGTTTAATAACTGCCTGATTTTGAACCTTTGATTAGAGGTAATTTAGAATGAAGGTAATCAACGGTAAAATTGATGGATTCATTGGCTCTAATAAAATCTATATTGGAAGATATAACAGATACTATAACTTAAAGGAAAGTCCTTTATATAATCCTTATCCAATCACGAAAACCGTTAACCGCAATTTAGCGATGGGCTACGCCCGGCTAGAAGCCATCGCACTTTATAAACAACACCTGTGGAATTCAATAAAAGCCATGAGAGATGGATTACCGCTTGACCGGATTATGATAGAACTCATTAATATTGCCAGAGTGGAAAAAGATTTAGCTGAGACTCACACAGAATTAATGTTAGTTTGCTACTGTTCACCGCTGCCTTGTCATGGTGATGTAATTGTAGCTGCCATCGGGTGGCTGAAAACTCAGGATTGGTTTATGGAGAATTGGATATAGACGTAATCGCAAGTAATCGGTGAGGGTGGCTATCGCCAAAGGAGGGTAGTTAATTTTTTGGAGTTTATTTACCATGCTTTCTATTCCTACTAAATCTGAAAAACAATGCTCTCTCCTCGTTGACGGTTTGCGAATCCTCGCTTGGCAAGCCTATAAAGCTGAATATAAGCCTGCTGAAGGTCAGAAAAAGCTTGAAGGTCTTAAACTTTATGAAGTCTTCTCTAAAGAGTGGGAAAATCACGAGATTCACAAAATGGATTTACCCAAAGTTCAGAAGCTTGTTAAGTCTCTTGGCTATTCTGAAGATGAAATTCAAGAAATCCGTGAAGACTACTATTCTCGTAAATCTTCCTACAACAATGGGAATGGTAGCCAATACACAGAATCTAATTCCTCTACAGACCAACCTGCATTCTAGTTTCTAGTTTCTGTTAACTAAAAGCTTCAGTCTCTTTGTGAGATTGGGGCTTTTTTTTATTTAAAGTTAATGGTTTGGACGGCTAACGCCAAAAGGTAGTGTTGTTTTTTGGTTTTAATGATGCAACCTAACTTTCCCATCCTACCGATCCGTGTTCAGAAATCTTCAACCAAACCGAAAATTACCCTAAATGATTTTAGATTCGGTGCAACTATGCCAACGGCTGAACAAATGCGACAATTGTTTTGGGAAGATATTAAGGTAATGCGAGTCTCTCCAGCAAGCCACAATCTCAAAGTATTGAAAGGTTTAGCAGCCAATCCCCAGATGATCCTTTGTGTTGCTGATAAATCTCTTGCTGATGTCATTATTCGGGCAGCTTCATTTATAGCTTATTTGGATAGTTTAAATCCGCTTAATTATGTTAACTATGGCGGCGAAGATAGCGAGAAACCAATGTCTCCTGACGAATATTACGAATATTTGCAATCACTTGGCATTAAGCTAAATCTCGTTAAATAGTTCAAATCTCAGCCTAGCTAATTAGATCCCTAATCTAGTAGAGACGTGCCATGGCACGTCTGTACGGTCTTTTTTTATCAGAAGCTAACGCAATTAGTTAATGAAGTGTAAGGTAAAATCATGAACTCTATTCAACTCCCTGTCTCTGTTGCAATTTCAGGTTCACGTTCAATCAAATCTTTAAATTCAGAATGTATTGCTAGAATCAACAAAATCATTGAACTCAATTACCAAATTCGGATGGGTGATGCTCCGGGTATTGACACTTTAGTTCAATCTTATCTCCATTCTGTTAATTATCCTTCTGTTCAAGTTTGGCATATTGGCAACAAACCTCGGAATAATATTGGCAATTGGCATACTGTTGAAGTTTCTGGAAATTATACAGATAGAGATAGAAGTATGCACCGATATTGTAAGTTTGGTTTAGCAATTTGGGATGGTCGTAGTCGTGGAACTAAACGAAATATTGAACAGTTAGGTAATCGCATGAGAGTTGTTTTAATTCAATAAATTTAATTCCGTCTCTGGTTTTCCAGAGGCTTTTTTATTAGGCGCTACCGCTAACAGATGGTAGTTGTTTTTGGATTAATCATCATGTTAGATAACGGTCAATGGATCGAAGTTGGCGGCATTCCCTATTTCTGTCCTGATAATTCACCATCTTATGATTATCTTTGGGATGAAGATGAATTAGAAGAATCTAAACCTGATTATAACACTAATTCTCAATCTCAAACATCAATTGATTATGACGAATTTTAACTAATGATTTCATCCCTGGAGCAATACTTCGTTCCTCAGCACAAGTCTGGGGATTTTTTTTTAGAGTTTTTGGAATAGGACGCTATCGCGCAGAGAAAGTAGTTGTTTTTTGTAATTATTATGAAATCTGAATCTGGCAAATCTCTGACTGAACTTTTAGTTGTTATTGTAATTATTGGTATTTTAAGTTCAATTAGTTTACCAATGTTTTTGAATTATCTCAAGTTAAGTCGATTAGTCGCAACAATTCATCAAGTTAAACAATATACAACTCAATCTCGATATGATGCCCTCACTGATTCTGGTATCAAAACAGTTTGTATTCTTGAAGGTCAAATCACCTCAACAACAGATGGAAATTGTCACAATAAATCCATCAAATCCTTACCTTCTGGAGTCAGTTTAGATGTTACTAATTCAACATTTTCTAATAAAGCTGGTAGTATTTCTGGCAAAGGCAATGATTTCTACAAAATATCTTTCTCTGGTAACACTAACGGTGGTCAATTAGGACGAATAACTTTCACGACAAGAACAGCCAATGAACCTCTGACCAATCGCAATACAATGTGTTTATTTCAAACTCTGAAGAATGTTGATAATCTGGGATATGAAACTAATATTGATATCCGTAAAGGTAAAGATTGTCAGAAATAAATTGATAACCTTAGCAAACGCTAGGGTTCTTTTATTGAACCTCAACTAATTAGGAAGCTATCGCTAAGAGTTGATGAAGTTTTTGGGTAAATTAACATGAACAAAACTAAATTAAATTTTGCAACTGAACTTAGAAAGTTAACTACTGTTGAAAATCCAGAAGCCTTGAGAAATTGGTGTCAATCTCTGAAATCTCAATTAGTTGCAGACCCTAGTAACTATGCGAAAGGCAGATATCGGTTATGGATTTTTCATGATGTTGACTTCAGAAATGGTAAACTTAGTAAAGGCTATTTTGATGACAGAATCTATAACTTTAGTCAACGGGTTTATCCGGGTTGTGATATTGGTTTGTTAACTTTCGGTGGACAATTAGATAATAATCAAGTCAGTGATGGCAGAATTGGTTTACATCGAGATCATAGCTATGCAAATCCTAAAGCAGTTAGTGTTAATTTAGGTGAAGCAATCTTTAGTTACGGTGAACCAGAACAAACTGATTATCTTCTTCAGGATGGTGACATTATTGAATTTAATTGTAAAATTCTTCATGCGGTTAAAGAAATCCTAACTGAAGAAAGATTTAGTTTGGTGTTTTGGAAATTAAATAAAGCGAAAGGTTTTAAAAGTTTGTATTAGGTTTAATCAAGTTTAAGTCCTTTAGAGAAATCTAGGGGCTTTTTTTATTGCTACCGCCACAAGTTTTTGTTGTTTCTAATATAGCATAATGAACACTGCATTTATTACCGGACACAGAACTTTTGACTATCCCTTCTATTATCCTAGTCTTCGTCAAGGAATTAATCAACTTACTAACTTAGCGATTGAGCGAGGAATCACAACTTTTTTAACGGGAATGGCTCTGGGAACTGATGCTTTAGCCGCCATGATTTGGGCTGAACGTTATCTAACTTGGAAAGCGATTTTACCTTGTTCAGATCAATCCAACTTATGGACTTACAAACAACAGATTCTTTATCGCCAGCTATTAACTAAAGCAACTGAAGTTAAGGTTTTATATCCTCAATACGAACAAGGTGTTATGCAAGGTCGTGATGCTTGGTTGGTTAAAAATTCTGATTTGTGTCTCGCTGTTTGGAATGGACGAGAAACCGGAGGAACATATCTAACAGTTCAAATGGCAAAGAAAGCAAAGTTACCGTTGATTATTTTCAATCCTAAAACATTTGAAATTAGCGTAGAAGAACCGCCAAAACAGTTAAATTTATTCGGCTAATTCGCTACCGCTTCTTGGCTTCAGTTGTTTTTCTGGAGTCAAGAAATGTATTACGAACGCCATCCTATTCTTTGGACAATTCACTCGGCTTTTCCTGGTGCAGATTTCTGGTTAATTAGTCGTCATTCTCAGGAAATGTTAGGTAAACCAGTTCAAGAATATCAGAAAGGTTGTTTCGGACTGTTAGCACCGCAATGTTATTACCCAAAATATGCCTTTTATCTGTGTGACTATCTGTGGAGTAATCAGTTTTGGGATGCTTACGCTTACGGATGTTTGAATCTTCAGCATTTACGAATTACTGATGTTCGAGAATTCTTCAGACCTGGAAGTTACATCATTAGTCCTGAAGGAAAATTGATTGTTTTAACACCTCCTCAACTTGCTACCGCTTGATGTTTGTAGTTTTCTTACTTAACACTCATTATGCAACAACTGACAACTAAATGTAACGCAAACCTTGATTTAAATTTGATTGTTGAACGGTTACAAGCTGATGGCGTTCTGAATTGCGATCGCATCCCTCCCAGTCTAGTTAAACAAGCTCTGATTCATTGGTTTGACTCCATTGTTGAATCGATGAATGAAGAACCGGAATGGTGGATTCGGAATCACTGCACTAAACAGTTTAAAAACCATCTTCCTGAACCTTTAGATCATGAACCTGACTTTCAGGATGAATCTGAACTAAAAGAGTTCGCTACTCTCTAACTTCTGCGGTGAAAAAGAATCACGAACTCAATTCATAGTTATGAGCAGATGTGGGATTTTCCTGCATCTGTTTTTGGCTTTCTATTCACTTCAATAAGGAAATTATATCATGATTCCCAACAAAATGCAATTCCAACAACTACAATTATCTACAGAAGAAGAAGAGTTAGAATTTCTCCCCCTGGAACTTTCTATTGCTTCTGAAACTGAACAAATTGCTGAATCTAATTCTAACATTCAATCTTCTCCTTTGCAACGCTTTGTTGAAACTAAAATTGAACTGAAGGAAACCGAGGCTAAACTTGAATCTCTGGAACTCGAAGCGATTAATGAAGCTCTTAATATCTTGTCTCAGAATCAGGATAACAACAAGAATAACGTTATCTTTGATTCGGACATAGCAAAAGTTGTTATTGGCTTTCGTCAGAAGTATGAATCTGCTAAGGATAATACCAAGATTGCTCGATTAGAAGATGAGATTCAACTTGCTGAACAGGCACAGCAGAAGAAAATGGCAGCTAAACTCAATCAGATTGATGCTCAGATTCAGGAATTAGAGAATCAAATTAAACAACTTGAAGAACAACGAGATAAACTCATGACAAATAAACAGTTGAATCGTTTAAAGTTCCATCTCTTTTCTGCAATTCAAGATTCTGCTTACAAACAAGCTTACCTCAGTGTTCATATCAAAAAGTAAGCTGACTTTCTAATCAATCAATACTAAAATTAAAGAAGTCGTTGTAGTTATTAAAATTAATTATATCGGCTTCTTTTTTGAATGGGCTACCGCTTTTTTGAGTTGGTTTCTGGAAATTAATCTGAAACTAAAACTGAAACTGAACCTTAAACTTTTACTCAAGGATCACTAAAATCATGAACATTATCGTCAAAGAAGGATTTGCTTTTCGAGTGTCTGAATTAGCGAATCGTTATCGAGCCAATTGTAATGGTGAATGGGGCTGTTTCGTCACCGGAGACACCAAAAATTTAACCCATTCTAAAGCAGAAAAAGCGGGTTTAACTCGTGGTAATTTTGTTGAACTGGCGGTTTGTCAAATCAGTGAGAAAATCTTAACCTTTGAACCTCACTATCAAGCTGAACCGTTTCTCGAAATTTGGGGCTTTCCTGTGGCTGGAGAAATGAAGAATGAACTGCCCGAAAAAGCGTCTCAACTGGTAACATTTCTATTGCATCGCCGGAGCAAAGATAAAATGATTGGCTTAGTGGATACTTTTGCCAAAGAAGCGTTTATGGCTTGGGTAAATGAAGGCATGAAAGGTGATGCTAACGAATATGCTTTTCATAAGGCGACTGAACTGCGATTTAGTAAGATTTTCCGCTTTGAGTTCATCTCTGAAACTTCTCCTCATGGTAACTATCATTGGGTGAAAGTTGAAACTCGTGAGCCGAATTCTGAACTTGATAAAGCGGCTTTGTTGGCAGCTAAAGAAGTTTGTGAACTTTATCCCACGGCTTGTACAGATTCTCGTCTTGAAGAAAATCATCTCAATAATGTTGGTGCTGTTCTTCCTCCGGCTGCGGCTCCTAATGCCTTACCTGCGGGAAATGGTGCGGCTGTTGCTCAAATTCCAGCTAAAACCAAAGCTAGTAAATAGATCTAGTAATTCTCATTGATTAACCGAAAGCTGGGGGAAACCCTGGCTTTTTTATTTACCTGTGAGGACAAAATTATGCCCATGAATCCCAAAGACTATCCTCCGAATTGGAAAGTGATCGCACTCGAAGTCAAAGAAGCCGCTAACTGGATTTGTGAGAACTGCCATCGCCCATGTCGCCGCCAGGGAGAGAGTAAGCGAGAGTTTAGGAATCGGATTGCGGTTTGGCATCAAATCGAGTTCGATGATAAACCGCAGCGCTTCACCCTCACTGTAGCTCACCTGAATCATACACCAATGGATTGCGATCGCTCTAACCTTAAAGCTTGGTGTAGCGTTTGCCATTGCACCTATGACCTTAAACAATTGAATCTGAAAAAGTATCTGAAACGAGAAAGGAATGGTCAACTGTCACTATTCTCGGAAACAGCCAATCCTTAAGCACCAATCCAGACAAAATCTCGATAACTGATAATCTTTAAGTTTTTGAATCAGTAAATCCTTAGCTTTCATTGTATCACAATCTGATACTATGGAGGCTTTATTTTATTGAAATATTAAACCATATATTTGTTGAATATTAGTTAATTTATGCAGCAATAGTCTATAATTAAATTAACAGTTACAATTGCATTTTTATTAATCAAATTTGTCCCATTTTCTTCTATAATTAGGGATGCTCAAATTGGAACTCTCGTAATGTTAGCAATCGATTTAGCCGGATTAACTAAACCCTCTCAAGTCGCATCTCTGATTCGGTCAGTTCTGAAGGATTATGAACTTTTTGTGATGCCTGGAATGCCTAATTTATCAGGAGAAATTGAAGTTAAAACCTCTCGAACTGTCCTCACTCCCGAACTCGCTCTCAAGCGTGCAGAAACCCTGTGGCGTGGGATTGCAGAAGATATGGGTATGGGAACTGTCAAAGAACTGCCTAATAAACAAGTCACAACTTTAGATGCTAAAACTACGTTTCAAACATTAGCTCAACAGTCACACGCTCAAGTTAAGACTCTACAATTTGAAAATCCTCCCAATATCACGAATACGTTATCAAATTTAGAAGCCGTGCAGCAACTTGAACAGATTATGCAATTAGGAGTGATTTTTAGTAAGCTCAATAATCCTCGCATTTATGAAGTGACAGGCGATTTAGGATTTGTTGAAGAGGGGAAAATTATGGTGATTTGTGGTGAATTTAAAGAGGTAGCAACAGGTACAGATTCTTCAATTATTTGTCAAACTTTGTTAGGAGAGAATTTGAATAATTAGCTCTGATCAATCTGAATCGTACTCTTCCATGTTTGCCTTTCCCCCCAATGGGGGTTTTTTATTTAATAAAGATGCAAAAACTAATTCTGACTCCCAACTTTATTATTGATGGTGATACCTTTATTGCTGAATATAATGGCGCAGCTACTAAATTTAGAGCTAGATGGATTGATGCCCCTGAAATTCAAAAGCTTGGTAAAATTTCTACAGAAACGGATTTGAATCAATGGAAGTGGGGGGAACTGTCACGGCGTTATCTTGATCATTTAATTCAAGGTAAACAACTGACGGTTATCATCCATGAAACAGATCCTTATAATCGGATTTTATCAGATTGGTACTTAGGACGCTCTAATCTTCAACTGCAACTGTTACGAGTCGGTTTAGCCGTGGCTTTTTTAGAACCTAGAATCGTTTATGAAAGTCGAAATTTAACAAAACTTGATATTATTTTAGCTACTCGCATTTTACAACATCAATATTATGCCATTCAATCTCAAAAAGGAGTCTGGTCAGATGCACAATTTATGATACCGAGTGAATATAGGAAAATGATTTGATAAAATATTTAATCAGTTTTCTCGATTTGATTGAGTAAATCTTTCGGTCTAATATCATAAATTCTGATAAAAATATCTACCATAAAAATAGAAATTAAGACAGAAAATATAATCATAATAAACCAAGTTTTTAATCCACCTGGTGTACCTTTAACAATTCTGCCAAAAGTGCGAAAGGGGAATAAATCGGATTCCAGTGATTTCCAATTTTCTTCATCCTTATCTTGGTGAATTTCTAATCCTTTCAAGCGATTATTTAAACTATTAGGGTTAGTAAATAAAGAGCATTCAACTTGTCGGAGTCGAGTTGAGTTTTCCCTAACCTCTACTTCTAATTTTACCAGTTTTTCAATCTGAGAGGTGGACAGTTCCCGAATTCCTGAATCTGAAAATACCGGATCATCCGTTAGTTTTTCGATTAAGGCTTCAAAAGATTCTGTTGAGCGACGGAGAGAGGAGGACTTTAGCACTTGAGGTAATGCTTTAATTAATGCTGTATGTCTTTCCTCAGAGGCTCTTAAGGCAGATTCTAATTCTTTCTTTTCTGTAATATCAAAACCAAAGATTGCAATGCCCTCTGTACATTTTTTAGCTAAAATTAAGAAATAGAATTGTTTATCTTGGCTTGAAATCTCTACTTCCCAATTGGCTTGTACAGTAGCCGTTTTGCAAAAGGATTCTAAATTTCTTTTAAGCTGATTGCTTTCATTGAGCCAACCGACAGGCTTTTCAATAAAGTTCTTAGTTTCTAAGCCAAAGAATTCTGCAAAAGATTCATTAACTGAGATATAATTTAGAGAATAGTCAATATAACAAGCTACTCCAGGGCTTGAATAGAGAAAAGCATTAATTTGTTCTCTTAAATTGCTAAAAGATGGGTTCAACATTGGGGGGTTAATTGGGTAGTATTCTGGTTTAGTAAAGTCCAAAATTAAATTATACTTATTAAATAATTTATTAGCAAAACTTGTTGATGATAACTTTACACCCAAAAACACTAACAGAGCCTCAACTAATTCAGGCATTAACAACAACAACACAGTCACTTCTCTATCCCAGTGAGTCGGATTATCCCATCACAATTAAAACTCTCAGTGCTGCGGATATTGGAGATAAGTTAACGATTTCAGAAGTGGCTCGACATCTGTACACTCAACAGCAACTCACTCCCCCTCAGAGAATCTTAAAACGCACTCTGGTCTATTGGACAAAAACATTCTTCGGCAACCTCCCGCAACTCTTGATCCGCTATTCTGACGGTTCCTATTCTGTCCAACCTCCTGAGCATCCGGTGGAACTGTGGCGGACTCTGCATGGCTTGGTTTTCGATCACTTAATCCATGTGGCGCTCTGGCACTGCATTCTCAATGGGGTTGAATCGGATTTGCATCTCATCGGTCGTCACGTTCTGATTCAGCATGACCCTGACACTAACGCCGCCAATCTCCAACTCGGCAACTGGGTTGCCCTGTCTACTCGGATTGTGCAGACTTAAATGTTTATTTACTTCAGTGATGCAGTAAGTGATGCAGTAAGTGATGCAGTAAGTAAGTAATTTATTCAGTAAATGATGATGTAATGCCTTAATGCTTGTTCTACTGCTGTCCTTCAGTAATGCTTGACTGGCTTAAAGACTTATTGACTGCAACGTTTGCTGAAATACTTCAGTAATGCTTTATTGCCGTACTTCAGTAATCTCTTACTGCATTAATGCTTTATTGCCGTACTTCAGTAATGGCTTACTGCATTAAGGTTTTGTTGGCTGTTTTACTGATATACTTAAGTATATCAGTAAGTATTTAATGCAATCAGTAAGTAAATCAGTAAATGATTAAGTATTGCAGTCAGTAAATAAGTAAGTGAGGTAGAGGGTGGCAGTTATCGCGTTAATCAATCAGAAGGGAGGGTGTGGCAAGTCTACCTCCTCGGTTCATTTAGCGTATTGGCTTCAGTTCAAGCAGAACTATCGGGTGTTGCTCATCGATGCTGATGCTCAGAAATCTAGTTCACAGTGGGTTGAGGGAATGGAGAACCCGATCCCCTGTCAGGTGATTCAATCACCAGATGACCTCCTGGAGCAGATTCCAGAGTTGGTGAAAGATTACGATTACCTGATTGTTGACGGCCCCGCAAGTTTAGCAGAAGAAACCAGAGCCATTTTATTCCGATGTGATTTAGCCGTAATTCCGGTACAGCCGACGGGTGTTGATTTACGGTCTGCTTCCGATGCCATGCGATTGCTGAAACAGGCCCAGTCAGTTCGAGGGGGATTACCCAAAGGTTTAGTGTTTCTAAGTCGGGCGGTCAAAAACACCAAACTCAAAGATGAAGCGATCGCCCTTTTATCTCAGATTCCCGATGCTAAATTTCTAAAGCCCATCATTCACCAGAAACAAGCCGTAGCAGACACTTCCGGTCAATCCTTAACGGTGTGGGACTTACCCGGACAAGCGGCGAATGAAGCTGCGACAGAATACGAGCGATTATTCAAAGCGATTCTCAAGCAGTTGGAGGGAGCATGAACAGAAAACAATCCCGCAAACCCTTGACTGATGCGCTTGCTAAAGAATTTGTGTATGGGAGGGACGAGGGGCAAGGGGCAAGGGACGAGAAAGTTTCCATAACTCCGGCGGTAACTCCTGAACCGATAGCAACCGTTGAAGCTTCAGAACCCGAATCAACACCAGAGCCTACACCACAACCAACACCACAACAGCAATTAACAATGATGGACAAACTACAATTTCAACCCAAGGAAGGGACAAAGCGGTTCACTGTTGATTTAGCTGAATCCACCCATAGAAAGTTGTCGATGTTAGCCGCCAGGACAGGACGAACGAAAGCGGAAATTGTCAGACTGCTGTTGGAAGATGCCCTCAAGGATGTTCAGGAATAATCTAACTTTTCATCTGTCCTCAACCAATCTTCAATTGTCCTGAGAATATCCTCCAGAATAGGCTGAGTTTGCAACTCCTCCGCGACCCATTGCAATGCCGGGGGTATTTTCAATAGCTTAATCAGTCGAGGTTTCCAGTCAGCATGAGTCAACAGATTCCAAAACTGTGTCCAAAATCGTTTCAGCAATTCCGGTGGTTCTCCGGCGGGTTTGTGCTCAGGAACATCACTCACAACAGCTTCTACATTATTTATTATTGACTGCGGTGTTCCCTCCCTCGCCCCTCGTTCCTCGTCCCTCATGTACCATTGGTCAAAGATAGAATAACGCCAGGTGGGACAATCAAAGGCATAAACTCGTTGTCGAGTACCGTCGGGTAACTTAATCTGCCGAACACACTTGAGAGGTAAACCGATTTTATTGCGGAGGACATCTTGAACAATCCGAATCGGAGACGCTTTAGTATTAGGACTAATCCCTAGATAATCCCCCACATCTCGGCTGAAGCTTACGACCTTATCTGCAAAGTCCAGAATTTCTTCAGACTCCAAAGTGAATTCTCTATCTAACTCCAGTAAACTATCAACTCCCAATAGTTTCAAGACTTGGACTTGTGCCGATAATAATTTAAGATCTTGTAAACAAACTTTACCTTCACCTGTCTCTAACTGTCGTTCTAAATAGCGTTTATCCCGTTGGTGAACCAGTTCAGGATGCAGTAAATAATAATGTAACCGCAGCTTCGGATAATACCCGTCCATATCCATTAACACTAATTCCGGCGTAACTTCTACACCATACCGAGAGTAAATTTCATAATAGCGCTGTTGGGCTAACTCATCTTTAGTTTTCTGGCGTTTACTTTTCAGTTCTTCGTATTGTTCCTGAGTCAATAAAAGCTGACTGGCAATAAACAAAGCATAATTATATTGATTAGCATTCCGAGTTTTCGTTGCTTGCTCTAAATAAGTTTTAGCAGATTGTTCTAAGTGATGCAGCTTCTCAACCGTTCCTTTCAATTGTTCAGAAACTTCTGGAACTTGAGCAAGGGGATCTAACGTAAAAACATCAGCTAATAACTGTTCACATTCTAAAAACGTTTTCTCAATTTCTGAAACTTCAATCTTATGACCTTCCGCTTCTAATTCCCGAATTAAAGTTTTCCTGAATTGCCATAGACCTGCATTCACTCGTGCTGCAAACTTAGCCCAAACTTTAGTATGTTCTGGAGTCAGTTGCTCATCAAAGTCAATGGATAAGTTTAAATCAATTTGTTGTAAAATCTGAAGATTACGCTTGAAAACTTTAGTCTGAGTTGCTAACAATGGTTTCCAATAAGTTGAGCGATTGCCAATTTGACCACAACCGTAACTTGATGCCCAGACATGACAAGGAACATTCAAATCTCGAACCCGTGCTAAAAATTGACAAGCATCTTTAACATTAATTGCACCTTGGAAAATAGCAAATATCGCTTGAAAATGATTCACTAAATCAATACTAACTCCCGTGCCAATTGTTGGAGATGTAATAATAATATCATAATCTTTAATTCGGTTATTAATATCTTCCATACAACCAAAAGCTGCATGAGTTTCATCAGCAACGGTTTCCGAATCTATTCTGATAATCTTCAATTCAGGAAAAGATTCTTGCAGTTGACTTTCCAGATTAATACAAGAAAACTTTCCTTTCACTTTCTGACTATCTAAGACCAATAAAATCGGAGCTTTCCCGACTGATTCATAGAGTTGAGTGATTAGATGAGACGGATTTGATTGATTATAAACAATAACTTTCCGTTGCTGACTGTGCTTATATTCATTAACATAAACTTGGGGATTAATTCTAAATCCAGCACAATCTATTAAATAATCAATGGCATAATCAGATAAATCTGCATCTTGAGCAATAATTAATCCACCAGAACTTAAAACAGTTTGTACTAATTCCGTAAACATTCGACATAAGATGGCTCGTTTATCGATACAGGTTGAGCTATTGAGTAAATGCCAAATAATTTGTTCAGTTTCATCTAAAATAATGATAGCATCTTCCCATTCAGATGGATTAAATTTAGCTTGACTCAGAGGATGTAAACTATCAATACATAATCCAAACCCAAAGATAGAATCTTCTTGATGTTCCTGCCGATCTTCTACCCACACTAACCCTAAGCGATTACAAATCGAGCGCCCCAATTGAATCCGATGGGTAATCACTAAAACTTTCCGCCCAATGTCCATCGATTCTTGAATTAACGGAATTAAATTCTCAGTTTTGCCTGTACCTTTTCCTGATTTAATACAAACTAATCCTTGTTCTGGAAAATTCAGCTTCAGATAACGACTATTCAGTTTAGTGGCAGGATAAGTAATTTCATAATCTTTGCGATAAATCCAATAGTCTAAATCCGTTGCTTCAGCAAATAGTTCATCAAATTGATGTTCACCACAATTAACAATAAAATCATCAACACCTTTATCTGGCCCCGGTAAACTGATGACCCAAACCGATGAGGGAGGAAAATCATTGTCCCCTCGCCCCTCGCCCCTCGCCCCTTGTCCCTGAAAACACTGACCAAGTTTCTGAATTTCTCGATTAACCGCTATTCGGGCGGTGCGCTTCTGGTCATGGTCAAAACAAATATAAATCAATCGTCCATTAGCAAACCGTTCCAGTTCAGGAAGCAGGAAACTATTAATTTTCACCCCATTGCTATCTCGCTGAACTCGTACTCCTCCCGTAATTCCAGGTAAGGCGATCGCCACATATCCAGCAGTCAACAATGCCCCCGCTTTTTTCGCCCCTTCACAGAGAATAATCGGTAAATTAACAGATTCAACCCAGTCCCAAAAGTCGATATCTTCTTCAGACAGCAGGGAGTCTAGTAAACTATCGTATCCGTTGAGCAAATGCGCCGGGGAAATATTGAAGGGAAGCTGCCAATGATGTTGCAGACGTTTTAAATAGACTTGAGAGTTTTCTGTTTGCCCCTCGTCCCTCGCCCCTCGCCCCTCATTCTTGAGGGCAATTTTCAGACCAATGCGCCAGGAAACGGACAGTTGAAAGATGCTAGTCGGAACTTTGGGGGGATGTTCGTATTTAATGACTTTGGTTTTGCCCGTTTTCAGATCGGTAGCTTGTCGAGGTTGATCGGGTTTGAAACAGCCCCAATTGTCCAGACCTTGGCAATACCAGCCCCCAGCTTCCAAGTGTTGATAGTTGTGGAGGGTAGAACTATTGAGTCTTCCAGTGTTGAGTCGCTTTAGCTGTGGCGAATAAAGTAAATACTCGGCGGGTTGATATCCTTCTAAACTAACAACGTTCAACCCAATGAGATCTTGATGGACTCCAGATGCCCGCCATTCGCTGAAATGGGACTCCTTGATAAAATCTGGTCTGAATTTTAAAGAAACACTTGCACAGCACCCTGTTTGTGCTAATATATCCATAAGTTTATGAAAGGGTTTCCACAAAACCCTGGTTGAATGGACATTAATCACCCGCAGAAGCCTCGCAAAGATTCCTGTGGGTGATAATCATTTAAGCCTAAATTCGTTGAAAAATCAATCAATCTCGGTAACATTTAACAAATCTCTACGACTTGAGAAACTCCATCTCGGTGTGTGAGAAAGGCTTGGATTTAAAGCCCAAAGCATTAGACAATCAGGATTTAATTAACTTCTCGGTTGAATTCTCTCCATAAGTATCTAATTGGGCTTGGACATTTTCTTTACGAATCTGAATTTCTCGTTCATCGTTGTCAGTGCGTTCGCATCCCTGGGGTCGGAGAGACTTCTTCTGACTGAGGATAGCGATTTGTTCAGCAATTTGTTTAGCACGACTCCACTGAAGTTTAACGGTAACTTTCCAATCTTCCACACTAAAATCATGAAGCAGTTGACAGATTTCTGGACTAACCCGTTCATCGAGTCCCATCTGTCGCCACTGAGAAGCTGCGGAACAACCGGGGCGGTTACAGAGGACAGGTAAATCTTCCATTTCTTGATATCCTTCAATGACTTTTCCAGGCCCAATAACCAAGCCCGAATCTCGGCAACAGTGACAATGCCACGACGGTTGATAAATCTGTTGTTCCTGTTGGACAACCTTCGGATGCCGGAGCCGTTGCAGTTTGGGAATAGAGGATAAATCAACCATAGCGGGACTGATTACTGTGGACTGGTGACTGTGGACTGTAACCGAGATTTCATCTGTTTTTTCTGCTGAGTAAAGGTTTGTATCTTCTGCTGTTCATGAGGTGAAAGTGACATAGCTTCAATCAAACTGGGTGGCATTTCTTCTCGTTGGGTTTCCGACCGTCCAATCCCATGAATTTCTGCCCAACTGGCAAACTCGGTGCGTTCCTGATGTTCGGATTCTGAAGCCGCCAAATTAATCCATTCAGAAGTCAGACCGTAGTTCCTAAACCAACTCCATTCCCATAACCAATCAGATAAACGGCCGTCACTTTCCCATCGTTCCGTCTGGGCTTGTTGCTGAATCAGGTTCCTAATCTGGACTTCTTGCGGAGAACGCTGAAATTTATCATAAAGTTCAATGTAGTTGGGCAGTCCCGTGACTTTATCGATTGACCCTAACCAAGTTTGCAGCTTCACCAATGGCGGGTTGAAATGAATCGTTTTAGCTTCACAAAAATTAATAAATCTCGTTCTCTCGTTGTCTGAGAGAGTCTGAATAAAGTCTGAATAAGTCTGAATAGTCTGAGAGAAGCTAGAACTGGCTTTTGGTAAGGGTTGGGCATGAGATTCAGTTCGAGATTTCGGAATTTCGGTTCGGAATTTCGGTATTTCGGTTCGAGATTTCGGACTATCAGTTCGGAATTTCGGACTATCAGTTCGAGATTTTGGACTATCAGTTCGAGATTTCGGAATACAGCACAGGTTACTGACCTTGACATCAGAATGACAAAAATCGAACCATCCCAGACCTTGGAACTTAGCAATAGCAGCGTGATAGGAAGTTTTACTAATTCCAGTTTTCAGAAGAATTTCTGCGACTTTTACCTGAGCGGGACGATCACCAAAGCGGTCAAGTTTGAGGAGGTAGAAAAATAGCTTAGATTCGGTTTTGCTCAAACCATGCTGCATCACCCAATCAACAACATCATCTCGAATCTTGACAAATAATAATTCAGGATTGCTCATCTCATGACCCTTTGATTTTCCAACAGTGAAAAATTTACCCTTTAATTTACCAAAATTGGCAAATTGAAGAAATATAAGAGATGATCAGGAAGATATTGATATTTACATTTAGGTACTTCAGTGAAACCCAGTGAAAGAAAGAAGTTTGCTGAAGCTGTCAGACAACTCAGAGGGAATAGGAGCACAAGGGAATTTGCCAAAATTCTGGGACTGTCCCATGCCATTATTAGAGCCTGGGAAAATCCTGAAAGCTCCGTGTATCCTGAAAAAAAGAACATGGAGAAAATCGCCATTTTGCGAGGGGAAACCATTTCAGAATTTGTCAGTCACCTGGAAAATCCTGGAGACTTGCCAGATCCCTTTGAGCGTCTGTTAGAGCAAGTCCAAAATCAAGCCCCGATATTATCTCCAAGCCAAATCTCTAAAATTCTCCGTATTCTGGCGGATTACTTAGACTTTCTCTAGCCCTCTTGTCCTGAATTTGTCATAGACTTTGAATCGATTAGCAACATTGTGCCTTTCTTTTTCTGCCCAAACTCTCGGTTAAATTTTACAACAATGGAAGATTCAGGAGTATAATTAAAGATATGAAGAGTAAATCAAGACAACAATGGCGAAGTTACCAACAACGTTTCAGAGCTTGGATTTATCAGGATTTCAGATAGAAGAAAAGCAGTACAGTGCCGTCACCCGTGAGATGGTCGATACCGCTTGCGCTGTGCTCCAGAAGAATAGAATTGGTGTAGTGATCCGTTCGGTTCAGGCGGCTCTCAAATTCATCTATGGGATTGGGGGAAGTTCCGATACCGTCTGCGGTCTGCTCCGAGAGTGGAGAAACGATCATCTGCTCTTGTTGAAAGCTGGAAGAGGAGAAAAAGATATTGTTTCAGTGATTTTGGATGCAACGGATGATGGATTGTTAGATGAGTTGGATATTCCCGAAGAATATTTGATGGCAACTCGACAAATGGCGATCGCTTCCTATCGACTAGCTTACCAAAAAGCCGATACGTCTGTGAGTGGAGAACGAATGAAAGTCTTAACTTCAGACAATGATTTACTTCAACAACAACTCAAAGATTTTCCTCGGTTGCAGCTTGAGTTAAATTTCTACAAGTCTGAATATGAACGGCAACGGTCAGAGCTTAAAGAAGCCTATATCAATCTCAATAAACAACAGTTAGCAGATTCCGAACAATTCCGTCAACAGTTGGATTCACTGCATCAAGAACGGAATGATTTATTAGTTAAACTGAATTCAGCCGTTGGTGAAAAGCAGGTTTTAGAATCTCAACTCTCTACTTTGCAAAGTCAACTTAAAGACGCTAACGAAACCATTACTCGCTTAGAATCTCAACAAAAATCTACTTCAGAAACAGCGAATGATCCCTCTCCTAAACTTGTCCCCCTTCAAAAACAACGCAACTCCCGTCACAAGAATAGCGGATAGCAAGAATAGCAAGAATAGCAAGAATAACAAATAGCGTAACAGATAGCAAAAATTGTTATCCCGTAGGGATTAATCCGGTGATTAAATCGCTACGGGATGGAGTGGATGGAGTGGATGATGTAGATGAGGGTAATCTAATGATAACCGAATTAGAAATAAATTTAGAACTTTTGGCTACCGCTTGATTATGTTGGTTTTCTAATGAATGAGGTTAAGTAGAGATGGACGTATCAGGATCACGATTGATTTCTGGTAACATACAAGTCTCCCCAATCAGAATAGTTATTAAATAGCGTCAGGGTGGGTCGCTCCCACTATTAAACCAATGAAAGGCTTAACCATTCATCAACCTTGGGCTAGTCTCTTAGTCTGGAAAAAGAAACAGTTTGAAACCCGTGATTGGCAACGGATGTATCGAGGATTAATAGCCATTCATGCCGGAAAAGAACCTCTGAGTCCCTTAGAAGATTATTATGATATTCTTTGGGAACTGAGAAACGATTCAATCGATTTTAATGAACCTTATTTCAATTCAACCTTCGGTAAAATTATTGCCATTGCCAGATTGAAAGATATTCATTTGATGACGAGGGAACTGATTAATAAACAATCACATCTTGAGCAGGTGTGCGGTTATTGGGAACCCGGACGATTTGCTTGGGAATTCACCGATATTAAACCTTTACAACAACCGATTCCTGTTCGGGGTCTACCTGGATTATGGGATGTTTCTGATGAGATTCAACAGCAAATTAGTCAGCAATTGGGCATGAAAGGGCAACAGAAAAATTAGAGCTAAGGTAAAATCGTCCCTTAAATCGCTACCGCTTCTTGGGGTTGGTTCTATTAGGAATTAACTCCATGTCAAACACAGAATCCAAACTCACAACTTGGACGGATACAACGTATTCACTGACTCAAGAAACTTGGCTTTATGTAGTTAGCAGTTCAGAAGACGGTACAACACATTTGGTTTGTCCTGGTGTTCCGAATGGTGGCAATGGATTTGTGATTCGATTCCAACCGTGTCATTTATCCATTTTAGAATCATTGATTACGCAACTGCAACAAACTCACAATTCTTAATAAGGCTACCGCTTAATAATTTTAGTTCTTTTCTAGGAGAAAAACCAATGAACGAGAAAGCTTTAGCTGAAATGAACATGGCAATGAATCAGATGTTACAAGCCTTGGAGAAATGTCAAGAAATGCAAAAACTTCTCAATGATTCTTATAGCCATTTTCAAGAATCTAGTGCAACCTCTGTGAATCGTAATGCCGCTTGTTATCAACAAATTCAGCAAACTGTCGAACAAGCTTATCAAGGTTTATTCAAGGCAGCAGAAAACCTGAATCAGCAGTTTAGCCATCCTACGATTCAGCGCATGATTCAGTCTGCAAAAGTTCAACAGTAATTGCGTTGTTGGGGGGTCGCTCCCCCAGAAATTTAACCCTAACAATCGAGTTTTAACTTGGTTGAGAATTGAAACGCTTCCCCTCAATTTTAACAATGGAAACTGAACCTATTCTACATCTGTACCCTCAAACTCAAGCCAGAGATGCGGCACAAATAATTTGTAATAAAGAAGGTGCGATCGCTCTAATTTACACTTTATTATCTGCCTTAGTTTCTGGAGAAGAACAACATCCTGAATTTTATTGTAACGATGCAGAAGCTTATTTCTTAAAAGTTGTTGTCAATGACACAACTGCTGAAACAATTCAATTACCATATCCGCCTTCTGCTACTCCAATTTTACCTTCTTTATCTCCTGAAGAAGACGAAATTTAGCAACAATAATTAAATGGGCTACCGCTTTTGGGAGAGAGTTTTTTAGGTTAAAATTATGAACACTATCACTTTATCAGATCTCTCTCAATTCACAGGAACTGAAACTTGGTATCGCCACTTTACCGGATTGCTTTACACCGATGGTATTCAGTATTTAGCAGAACAAGCTGAAGCGTATTGGTTAATTGATGCCATTGCTTCTTATCAACATCAACTGAAGCGGGATGAATACCTAGCTGAGTTCCAAGTTTGGGTGCTATCTGTTGCTGGAGAAGGAGAACGAGATTATCCATTTCTTCTGCCTGAAGATAACTATCAAGCGGTGCTAACGTGCTGGCCGGATACACCAAAAGAAGGTCTAAAACCTGCTGTCATTCAACAGATTGAGTACACGAAATTTCCCCTGATTGAAGTCAAACTTTATGTTAGTGGTGGTGTGTTAATGCTGCCTTCTGAATATTAAGTTGAGTTATGGAGACATCATCTGAAAATGGTGGTGTTTCCGTAATCGTTACGATTTAAGCTGTAATTTTAAGATAATGTTTATATTATCAATTCAGGGAATGCTTAACTCTATGGACTTAATCCCGATCCTCTTGGAAGAATATAAAGCGGCTCATGCTGAAAGGTTGAATGCAATACAGTCACGTCATACTGTTCTAACTTTTGGATTTTCTTCAATTGGGTTATTGCTAACTTTTCTGGCAAGTATGCGAGGTAAATCTAATGAAGCTTTGACTATCCTTTCATTGTATATTATTCCTTTTCTTTGCATCATTATTGGCTATTCCTACTGGTTAGATACTGAACGGCAGATAAAGTCTCAGCACAGTATTGTTAAATCAGAATATAAAATCAATCAATATTGTAACCCAGACCAAAGCCAATCTTTCAAGAAGATTTTAAATTCTTCTATAGCTTTTGATCAAGATAAAGAACTCAGGTTTCAAACTATTATTTATCAGGTTTTATTTTCCTTAGTAGCTATTATTTCATTAATGATCACTATATTTGAATCTTTATCAAGCCCCTATAATTGGATGATTTTGATAATTTCTATATTATTAATGGTAGGATTTTTCTTATTCATTCTCATCGTCAGTTACCAAATATTCTTCAAAAAACTATTCACAACCTCCTGAAATTATTTACACAAGGTTAAGCTCAAACTCGCCCCTCGCCCCTCGCCCCTTACACCAAATCATCTAATAAATTCGTAATTTCTCCCTGAGCATTCTTGCGGTTATCGTCATAGGCCATCAAGATATTCACATCCTGGTGGCGGCTTAGTTTCTGGACACGGCGGACATCCCCATGGGTAGCATCGAGGGCAGCAGTGATGGAACTATGGCGGACACGGTGGGGTGACATCGGTTTAGAAATCCCGGCTTTTTTGGAGAACTCCCGCACTAGATGATAAATTCCACATCCCCCCAGGCGGTGTCCTTTGGTGCAGTAATCGAGGGTACAGAATAAAGGAGAGTTTTTCCTCACCCGTCCCCTAGCCGTTAGCCAATCTTGAATTGCTTCTAGGGTAGCCAAACCTAACTCAATCTTTTCCTTATCAGTTTGTCCCTTGCCCCGAATCCAGAGACAAGAATTCTCAACATCCAAATCACTAATATTGGTACGGGAAATTTCACCCCGTCGCAGGGCATTTGACCACAACAAGCGGAAAATAGCATAATCGCGTTTGCCCTTGAGGGTCGTGCGATCGCAAAGTTCCAGAAGCGTTTTCATTTGGTCGGTGGGAATACCAGAAGTGTCGGTGTAGCGGCGAACTTTCTCGTTTTTGATATCAGCCAGAGTAAAGTTACAACGGCCAATGGTGCGGGCATAGTTAACTAAGGATTTAATGGCAGCAAGGCGACGGTTAACGGTGGATTCTTTCAGTCCCTTGTTAATTAGGTGTTGACGGTATCTGAGAACCAGGGCCAAGGCATCAAACTGTTCTAAAGCCAAAAATTCTCCCACTAACTCCGGTGTCGGGTCACTACGGGCAATGACATTAAAGAAATCTCGTAAATCCTTAGCGTAAGCTTGACGGGTTTCGATACTGCGTTTATTGGCCAGTAATTCTGTCAAAATGTCAATATCTTCTGAAAGCAGATGGAAAGTCTTATTTCCGTGAACAACGAGTCCAGACATATTGATTTATTTGCTATTCCTGCTATTCGTTATGCTATCCTGTTTTGCTATTCGTTATGCTATTCGTTATGCTATTCGTTACGCTATTGGGTCAAGGAAAGACTCGGCTGTAGAGAAAGTCCCAGGGGAATTGTGAACAAATGTAACGAGTTAGGTCAATTGATAAATTCCCAAACCCTGAAAAAATGAACAAAGCAGTTGATCAATATAAATAAGGAGAAGCCTCGATATTTGCCTTAGAAACGGAAAAACCGCCCCTGATGAGGCAGTTGTGATTTTAAGGTTGACAATAACTGATGGTTGTTTAAGAGGCAGCAAAAGCAATCATGAGCAAGGAAGTGACCAGGAGGACAGCAGCCGCACCTTGAAGTGCATAGCGACTTTGCTGTTCGGGTGAGGGGTACTCAGCAAAATAAAGTTTGGGTTCGGTAGCGTAATTATTGAGGATTCCGTTTTCGTTGGTGGTGTACATGGTGGTTTTCCTTTGCTGGGCTTATGTAAATAAATGTAACGTAATGTTAAAGATTGTAACAGTGACTTGACTCAACACTTAAAGTGATGTTAATCACCGGGAAATTTTCAGTAAAGTCCCATAGGGATCGTTTTTCCTTAAATAACCCTACCCAAACGTTCAATTAAATCAATTACTAAATCTTCCCGTTCCCGGCGTTTGAGTAGCAACGGTGCAGAAAGTGCCGTTAAGGATTTGGCTTTCACTCACTGTACCAGTTAAACCTTAGTTGAATTGGTACAAAACGGATTGAGAGATTTGTTAAGAAAAGTTAACTTCTAAAACCTATGCTGTAATTGGGTTTTAGCCAAGCGCGTAAGTTTGTGTACGATTGCTACTCAAACGCCGAAACCTGCCAAAATGGCAACATATTTTTAGCATCATCAGTTAAATTATTTGTAACCTTTAGAAGTTTCCGTTTTCTATGCTGTATTGGCATAGCTCCACGGCATTGAGCCGAGATTCGTGTAATTTTGTGCAAGATAAACCGCCAAAGCCTTATACAGTAGGGGGTTTAATGGCTACTTTGCACTTCATACCAATAAAATTTAAAAGAGATAACCAAGAGTTATTTGACAGAGAAACTTTTACAAGTTATTTTCGAGAAAGCGAACTGTTCAGCATAGTCAATCATGGTTACTGCAATTACTCAACCAGACGTTATTACTTCATCTTCTCACCGACCATCTACCCGAAATGGAATGGGAGCTATTGTTTATGATGGAGGAACTACCTTCAGAGTTTGGGCAAAATTTGCATCGCTGGTTTATGTAGAAGGAGATTTTAACAATTGGTCTCAGGAAGCAACACCTCTAGCATCTGAAGGTAATGGATATTGGTCGGCAGATGTTCCCGGCGCTAAACCTGGTGATTACTACCGCTATGTACTGCATAATAATGGAATTTTCCATCGTGCAGACCCCTACGGCAAGCACGTCATCGATCCTCGCGATAACAGAAACGATCCTGATGTAGGCAAAGTGGAAATCAAAGCTCCCTTTGATTGGGGTGACCATCATTTCACCATGCCAGCCTGGAATGAATTGGTGATTTATGAACTGCACGTCAGTTCTTTTAATGGAAGTTCTGTAAATTCTACTCAGCAGCTAGGGACTTTTACTAGCATCATTGAAAAACTAGATTACCTCAAAGATCTGGGAATCAATGCCATAGAAATCCTACCAATTGTTGACTTTCCAACTCAAACATCTCTGGGATATAACCCCAATCTACCTTTTGATATTGAAAGTAGCTATGGTTCCCCCGAAGACTTCAAAAAATTTGTGATGGCGGCTCACGATAGAGGCATTGCTATCATCTTAGATGTGGTCTACAACCATTTTGATTCGGGTATTTACGATCAAGAATTTCCAAGTCTTTGGCTCTTTGATGGCTGGCATGAAGGAGACTATGGTGGTATCTACTTCTATAATGATTGGCGTGCTAATACGTCTTTTGGCCCCCGCCCTGATTTTGGTCGAGATGAGGTACGCCACTTTATTCGAGATAATGCCTTAATGTGGCTAGAAGAGTATCAACTGGATGGCTTGCGATTTGATTCCACTGTAAACATTAGAAACGCCAAAGGAAATAATAACGACCCCAGCAACGATATTGCCGAAGGATGGGGGTTAATGCAGTGGATAAACTACGATAAAAATAACAAGCAGCCCTGGAAAATCACCATTGCTGAAGATTTGCAGAACAACGACTGGATCACTAAAGATACGGGCGCAGGAGGCGCAGGGTTTAACTCTCAGTGGGGGAGTTCATTCTACTGGCCTATTCACGATGCTCTCGTCAATCCGGTGGACAGTTCTCGTAACATCGTTAATGTACAAAATGCAATTCTGCATCGCTTCGAGACAGATGCCTTAAAGCGAGTCATCTATAGCGAAAACCATGATGAAGTTGCTGAGATTAATCACAAAAAGCGTTTACCCAATAGCATTGATGAAAATCAACCCGATAGCTTCTATGCCAGAAAACGCTCTATTTTAGGTGCTGTTTTAACCTTAACTTCACCCGGCATTCCAATGATTTTCCAAGGTCAAGAATTCCTGGAACAAGGTGCTTGGAAAGATAATGTGCCACTGGATTGGAATAATCTTTCTAAATATCCAGGTATTTATAACTTGTATAAAGACCTGATTCATCTGAGACGCAACTGGTACAACAATACGCGAGGTTTGCGCGGACAGCACGTCCACGTTCATCATGTTAACGACCAAAACAAAGTTATCGCTTTTCACCGATGGGAAAATGGTGGTTCTGGAGATGATGTCATTGTGGTTGTTAATCTGAGCAATCAAGCTTACGATAGCTACAGCATTGGCTTTCCTCAAGACGGAATGTGGTGGGTACGCTTTAACAGTGACTGGAACGGTTACAGTCCTGATTTTGAAAACCATCCAGGCTATCACACCGAAGCTTATCCAACGGATGCAGGAGACCCCGACCATATGCCTTACCGAGGAAATGTAGGCATTGGTCGCTACAGTGCCCTCATTTTATCGCAATAGGCTTATAAATAGCGAGCGTGTAATGAACCACAAACTAGCCACTAAAAAACCTTCTGCGTAAATGTTGCAGCGATTATTTGTAATAAAATTTTATATCGTGTCCTTTGTGCGCGTATTATAGCTAATCGCTAATCTAACGGGTGTCTAGTTAACTGTACAGTGAACACTAGACACCCTATAAAAACGTTAATTTCTAAATGAGGACTTGACCCATGCTATCTCTCACTATCCAACATCCCTTTTCGGCAAAGATATTTTCTCGGAATACTCTCCAAACGTTTTAAAAAAGATATATTTAAAAAAATTATGAATCAGGGGCAAAAAGGAAGCTAAGAGAGGAAAGTTATTAAGAGGCTAGAATCCATATATATCAAGTGTTATAGCCACAGGCTGCACCTGATGACACGAACCTTCTATTTACGCCCTTTTGCAGGTTGAGATTTTGGTCGTCTGTTGAAATTCGGGCATAGCCTATCAGCATCCTTTCAACCCCAGTACACGAGTTAATATACTCGTTACTCAATAGGGTATGTTGACTTAGATTGAATTACCGAGTTTCGTTACTAAACTTGAGCTAGTTTGAGAGGTTGTCGAGTTTTTGTGGCTGCGGTTAAGAAAACGACCCCTTTCTATACCCACTCTATACGACCGCGCCTTGCAATCGCTAGTAAAACTAGCTCTGGAACCTGAATGGGAAGCTCGCTTCGAGCCAAACTCCTTCGGTTTCCGACCAGGAAGAAGCGCCCATGATGCGATTAAGGCAATATTCAACACTATTAAGCTGAAACCTAAATATGTGTTGGATGCCGATATTGCAAAATGTTTTGACAAAATTGATCATAATGTTCTGCTGTCAAAATTAAATACATTCCCCACCATCCGCCGACAAATTTGTGCATGGTTAAAAGCGGGAGTGATTGATTTCTCGGAATATGCTGTGAGGGAGAAATCTGACAACACAACAACATCAATGGGTGTTCCACAAGGGGGTACGATTTCGCCGTTATTAGCGAATATAGCCCTTCACGGTATGGAGAATAGAATTAAACAAGTTGCTTTAAGTCTACCCGGCTCTCTAGCGGCGAACTATACAGCAATAAGTTTAATTCGATTTGCAGATGATTTCGTCATTCTGCATAAAGACCTTGCCGTTATCCAAAGATGTCAGCAGATTATTAGTGAATGGTTAAGCGAATTGGGACTGGAATTGAAACCAAGTAAAACCCGAATATCTCATACACTTAATATGTATGAAGGTAAGGTGGGTTTTGATTTTCTGGGTTTCACTGTTCGACAATTTCCTGTTGGAAAATATCACAGTGGTAAAAGCTCAAGCGGAAAATTACTGGGTTACAAAACTCTAATTACCCCAAGTAAAGCAAAGCTGAAGACACACACGCAGAAGATAGGTAAATTGATTGATGGGCATAAGTCAGTACCACAATCTGATTTAATCGCTCATTTGAATCCCGTCATCCGTGGATGGACAAACTACTACTCAGGTGTCGTCAGCAAACGCATATTTAACCAGGCTGATACAACATTATTCAGTCAGCTAAAAGCATGGGCAGAACATCGTCACCCTAATAAATCTTCCCGATGGAGTTGTCAAAAGTATTGGCAAACCGTAGGGTCTGATAATTGGGTATTTAAACCCCATAACCAGAAAATTCGCTTACTCAAGCACCGTGAAACTCGCATTGTGAGACACATACAGGTGCAAGGAAGCCGTAGCCCGTTTGATGGTGACTGGGTATACTGGAGTTCGAGAATGGGTAAACATCCTGAAGCTTCAAAAAGAATGGCAACACTCTTGAAGATGCAGAAAGGAAAGTGTACTCATTGTGGGCTGTTTTTCAATCATGAAGATTTGATGGAAATCGACCATAAAATCCCCCGTTCAAAAGGTGGTAAGGATAGTTACGACAACCTTCAATTACTTCATGGACATTGCCATGATGCTAAAACAGCTTCCTCTGATAAAATTGCTGTTTCAGTTCAAGAGATAGATGAGGATTATCTCAACTGTAATCCCTTTTAACTCTGAATTTAGAGGTGTGCGTGACAAGCACCAAATCATTGAGGAGCCGTGTGAAATTAACGTTTCATGCACGGTTTTGTAGCCGAGTCAGGGGGGTGACTTCCTGGCTTAGGCATCCAGATATTGATGCCGTTCTTGCAGTCTTGCATCCCGATGTAGAGTGGGCAAATGGTATGGATGGCGGGTATGTTTACGGGCATAAAGCTGTACGAGATTACTGGACTCGGCAGTGGAATTCCATTGCTCCTCATGTTGAGCCACAAAGATTTCAATTAGATGACAACGGGTGCATCGTAGTCGATGTTCATCAAGTGGTGCATGATTTGCAAGGAAATTTGATTGTAGATCAGATTGTTCAGCATCTTTACACGCTTGAAGATGGATTAATCCGACGAATGAACATTCAGCAGCTATCAACCTAAAACTTTTGCCGAACACTAACGATTTGGTGGGAGGAGGGGTCTGAATATAAAGACAGTTTAGATAATATTGGCTATGAATGTATAAGGTGAATTTCTGTATAAAGATTGACTTAAAATTATACCCCAGACTTATCAAACTGCGGAACTCCCTCCTTCAAAAACGAAAATTCCTCAAGATAATTGCTTTCAAATAAACTCAAATAATCATCCCTGCCCCGTTGTTTCCGAGCTTCCAGAAAATCCAATACCCACTGAGTTGAGAAGGGAACACCAATGTAGCAAAGTCCGGCAGACTTCCAAGTGGGGTCAATCGCTTTTCCTTGAGGATTCATTAACCAAGAATGGGCAACAGGGAAAGAAATATCAGCATCTAAAGCATAGCCTTCTACATAGGTTAAATCTTGATGTTTTTGAATCAGTTCAATACAATTAAAATAACATTGCTTCGGGATACCCAGTTTTATCTTTTTAGGTAACGGTATGGCTTCCATTTCTCTCCCACAGTTTAACACCAGTTCTTCAAATCCTTTATATTTCCAGTGTTCATTTTTACTATGAATCGTTTTCATTAAATCGGCTCGTTCTTGCAACATTGTTCTGAGCGTTAACAGTGCTGAATCTGTCATTGCTTGATTTCCTAATTTAAAAACTATTGTATCCTTAACTTAAATTGGTAAACACAGAATATTAAATAGAGTGGGATGTAAAGGTTTTATTGTAATAGCTTACCCTTCATATTCGCTATTTCTACGCCGGGTGTGATTGCAGACGTTCTGTTAACTTATTAAACTATGTGTGGTACTTCCGGCGATGCCAACCGTTTACTGAGGATTTACACCTCTGCCTTCTGCAATCATTTATTAAGTTTACCATATTTGCAGTTCGATATCCAGTTCTGAGGGGGGAAACTCCACCAACCACCAAATTGACAAACGTAAATTATTTTGATTTTATCCATGTTATTACCCGTAAAATATAATGAAATATTACAACTTACTAATAACCTTGATTTTCCATCTTCATCAGCTTTCTAAGTTTCCGAATCAGCAAATCTTGATTAGTTTCATCATCATAACGTTCTTCATTGAGCCAATCTAAAATATCTTGATGTTCTGCTTTAAAGCGTACAGACCAGATAGGATTATTACTATCATATTTTGCTTTAGATTCTTTAATGATATCAGAATTATTAGCATCCCATTTTTCTTGACTTTGGCGTGGGGAAGTTAAAGGTTGTTCATCCGGTACAGGTATGGGTTCCACTTGTAGATATCCTCCTAAAAATAGAGATTGCCAAAGCTGATTATAATATTGATGATGTTTTTTTGCGCCTTGTTCAGTTTTCCAGCGTTTACACCAATGGAGACATTCTTGGTTTTCCGTCCATACAATTTGATGATCTTCCTTCAGGGTATACAGCCACCCCAAGGGATTGCCAAATTCATCGTAACAGCGATAACCGTAGTACATGATTCCTTAATATGCCAAATTAACTGAGTTTGCCAGATTGTTTTTTTTCCTTCAGTTCGTAAATTGTTTTCTTAGCTAATTTATAACGGTGTATCGGTCTAACTCCTTGAGTTTGGCGATCATAGGGGTCAATTTCTGTTTTGAATCGTTCGAGCTTACCGTTACGATAAAGTTTAGAACACAAGGCAGAAACAGAGTTTGGATAATCTAACCCCAGATGTTCAACGATTTCTTGAGATGTTGCAGTTTCTAGCGCCTCAATGGCTAAAAGTATTGTTTCTGTAATACCTGCTTTGGGAGCTTCTTGAGTTTTAACTTCAATCGGGATAGAATCAGCAAGTCTTTGAGCTTTGTTCCAATAGGGAGAATTTTTGTTTAACTTTCCCAGTAAACCAAGCTTGACAATTTTAAGTTCTTCTTCAGTTAAAGACAGTTCGTGTTTAATCTCCATAATTGACTAATCATATTTTTCACTAGATTAAAATACTTCTTTAATTCTAAAATAGTCAGATTTTTGTCCAGATTTACTTCCATATTCTTTCCAACTATTTATTGCAAATGACTGAATTTCATTTCCAAAATCAACCTTGATTGTAGAATCAATTTTAATAATTTTTCCAGTCTTTTCCTCTCCAGTTTCTTGATTAATTGCAATAATTGATTTTTCCACTGCCAAAATCTTTAATTTCATCCAGATTTCTCTAATATTTATGTGGTTATTTAACTCTTCAGCATACTCTAAGATTTCAGGCGTATCTCCATCGAGATCCTCTATTCTATGTTTTTGTACTCCAGTTGATAAAATACGAGCAACGGCTAAATTAATTTCTTTAAAACGCTCCTTAGCTTCTTCTAATGAATTGGCGTCACGAACGCAAAAGACTGCCACCTGATTTATAACTGACCCATATTTACGAAACTGTCCTTGTAGAACTTGGTTACACCATCGAAGGATTTCATAAGTGCTTGCTATTTCAGGGAAACTCATTGTTTCATTGGTACTCATTGCGTTTATTCCTCACTCTTTAATAATGATTTTCAAAGGGTACTAAATTGAGATAAACTCTATAATCATTCTCTTAGCCGAAATTAGAAGATTGCGAATATCCATCAAATCATGAAACAAAGCTGTCTCCATACAGGAGGAGTAAGCTGCCATTGAATTAATTTGTGCGATCGCTTGTTCAATGGGAAGCTCCAACAAAGATTTAATCAGAGTTGATTTTTTTGGAGATGTAGGTAGCTGAGTTGCTTGGTCATGTGTGCTTTGGAGTAGCAGTTGCAGTTTCCCAATCTCGGCGGCTAATTCGGCGGGAACAGGGCGCTGCTGTACAAGGGGTTTGGACAGATGACTAATAGTATTTAAACAGTGGGTGAGTTGAACATGAAGGCTCTGAGATTGAAGTTTGAGCATGGTTTTGACTAGAATTCACTGGTAAATGTATTGGCAGGTTTACTATCTAAACTAAAAACTTTAGCTTCAAAAATAGTTTCCATTCCGCCATCGTGATATTCTCTAGCAGTTTCATAATCAGGAAAAATCGCAATGTGAGGATTACTGGCAACAGCCCAACCACCGGATACTGTTTTTAGTTTGTCTGATTTGGCAATAATGTAAGTCATTGAAGTTCCTAATATAAATGGTTTTTATTCGTTCTGTATTTGGCATAACTTGAGAGTTATTGAGTAATTACAAAATACTAAATTCGCGAGACCATTTAATCATGCCCGTTATCCGTGCAAGTGTATAACCTTCCCATTCTCCTGTTAATTCCTTTTGCTCTGGATCTAATGGCTCAATCACCCAACCCGATTTGTACCCCATCTTCCGTTCTTGGTCATAAAGGTACAATGCGGCTGAATGATCTCCGTTCTTTTCTAAAGGAAAGTACGTTATTATAGATTGCTCGGCAGACAGAATTTTAACGCCATATCTGGCTAGTTCATCATAGATGAGGCACAATTGCTCATACCGTCTAGCTGATGGCATTCTTATGTTTGGAGTCTTAGCCTTTAACAACTCATCTACAGGATGACTAATCGGTTCTTCCCCTTTTAACTGCCTTAATTCTTTTTTGAGTTGGTCGTTTTCTCTCTGAAGTATTTTATTCTCTTCATAGACTGCTTTATACAAGTCTAACCAGGACATCTCTTCTATCAAATTAAAATCAATATTTCCTTTGGATCTGGCGTTACAAACTTTCTTGTAGTACCGCGCATAAATAGACTCTTCTATGTAACGGAGTTCCTGAAGGAATATATTACTTGCTGTTTTGATTTTTTGGATATTTTTTCTGTCTTGAGCGTTTGCAAAGTCAGATTCTTTCCAATTTGATGAGGTTAACTCATTACGAGCAATTCTGAGGAGAGCCAAAACATTTTCAATAATTTCGCTTAAAATTTTATCTGGCATAGTAAAATTCTCTTATTTTTAATTTTTACTAAAGAGTAAACATTTCATGACTTTCTAAACTTAACTGGGTTGCTCGCAGCAAAACCTTAATCGGTTTTTGCGACTTGAGTTGAATTAATGTTCTTAGATTGCTCTTGTTCGAGAATCTGCTTGCTTATTTCATCCTACTGTTTAACTTATGATCTTTATCTATGTCCCCTAAACTTAATTTATTCATGATTTCAGCAACGTGAGATTCCCAGGTTTTAGGGAAGTATTTCTTTATAAGATTAACGTGCTTTATTTCTTGCTTGGTTAGCCACCATTGTTGACCATTAAATCTTATCGGAACCGTAAGCTGTTGATTCTGTTCAAGGAATTTCTCTAATTCAATAATTAATTCATCTGTCAATCCATATTCTCTAGCTAATACTTCCCACTCACTCCAGCTTTTATGATGACGAGGATAACCAACACTTGATAAAAACTCTTCTGTTAATTCGGTTAAACCAGAGCCGTAAAGTAATTCATCCTTATTCATGTTCTTCTCCTTATAATTAGTACCGAACTGGATATTTGTTTGCTTCATAATCTAGCCAATCGCTTAACAGTTCATCATATAAATACCATGTTTCAAGTTCGTCATCAACTATATTCATGAACGTTTGATCCGCCTTAGCTTTACCAATTTCAAGAGCAATATATGTTGCTTTTTCTCGAACATAAACACTGTCTTTCACCCCCTTAAAATCTTCCTCTTGTAGAAAAGCTTCAAAATACCGTCTAGTAATCTTTACTTTTTCTAGCTCTCCAGGATCTAAGGACACCTCAGCTAGATCTACTCCGTTTCTGATATAAGAAAACGTTTTAATCAAATCCGTTAGTGCAGGTTCGATAAAGTTGTTAGATTCAAATTTCGTTAAAGAACCTGGTTCAATAGTGTTAAGTAAATCACGGGCAACTCGAAGTAAAGATGTGATATTTTGAACTTTTTGGTGTTCTGGATTCATTGTATTAACCCCTAAATTGAATAATTAGAAAAAACAAAAGTTAACGTAAGCCATCGGATTTCTGTATTTTAACTTATATTTTGAATAAAACTGGAACAGTTTTGTTTTTTTCGTCGATCCAGCTAGTTTTATCTAAGTCAGGCTCAATCAATAATGCCTCTCTAAAAGCACCAATTAAACTAACTGATTCAAGTAAAAAAACTCTTTTCCAACAAGATAAAATTCCACATTTTCTCCAGATTTTTTCTTTAAAATAGTGGGTTTTATTTCCATATTACACTTTAACTAATAGTAAACAGTTCTTGATTTTCCAAGCTTAACTTAGTTTCTCGCAGTAGAACTTTAATCGGTTTTTTATGACTTGAAAAATACTGCTTTATTTGCTCTAACAATTGCTCTAAGTTTTCATCCTCCAGAATTTTGCGAGTTCTCGTAAAGCTAGGTTTACTTTTGAATTGAGTGGTCGGGACTTTAACAGTCCAGAGGTTAGTTTGAGCTTTAGGGGAGTATTCGGGGTAGACCAAGATATAGCCCCACTTTTCAGCGAACTCTATAATTTGCTGTTTCAGCATTCGAGAATTATATAATCTCTACTTCTATCATACTTCGTTTACGAAGTAAATACAACCGTTAACTGACTCGTTCCCAAAATGTTTGACGATGCCAGTACAGAGCATCCGGTCGAGGGTGGTACTCTTCGCGATTGGGTAGCCAGATTTGTTGACCTTGGAATTCCTTCATGGGTGTTGTGTGGGGAGCATCTTCATGAAGAGTTTGGGCAACTTCAATGGTGTAGTCATCATTAATGGTAAACCAAAAGCGATCAAACGCCCAATGGTGGTTTTTACAGAGGGAAATGCCGTTATTGATGCGGTCATCATAGAATTTAGAGAACGGTTTGATATGAGAGCCATCAACGATATTTTCCTGGTGATTGAGAATCTGCAAACCACAGAAGGCACAACGATAGCCATAAACTGAAGTCACAATGCGGCGAAAGGCTCCATCTCGCACGATAGCAGTTTCCTGATCTTCTCTCTCAACTTCATCAGGCTGATAAACTTGACCTCCCTCCCGCAATAACCGATTTTGCAATTCTTCAAAGGCATTAAACTCTAGGGATTGTTCTAACTGCTCAGTTTGACTCGGAAACCAAGAATTCAGCAGAACCGCCGTTAATTCAATTCTTGAAGTAGGATTTAATAGCAGCGTAAACAGTTCAGAATCTAGGTAGGCATAATCAACAGCTTGACGGAGTGACGTAATATTCCTGACTTTAATTTTAGACTGAGAAGATTCTATAAATTCAAATCCTGGTTTAGCTTTGAAATGCCAGAAACCATCACTTCGCAGGTGAAAGAATGGTAAACCCATATCTGCACGACGATGAATATCTAGGGTTTGCCATAGTTTAAGAAACGTTGCAATCAGTTCAGGAGAAACTTCAATTTGATTATATTGAATTTGCCCACGCCCAATTAATTCAATAATCGATAACAGTAACACAGGTTTATTAGGAGCAAACCCCGCAGATAAGCTGACATTTAAACCAATTTTATTAAACTGAGAGCGAGGCGAAAACTTGAGACAATAATAGTTAATATCCTTAATCATAGGTTGAATAATTTATCAAGTGTTAGCTAGAAATGTTATTAGTTCTATTCTCAAGCATGATGCCAAAATCACCAGCTACAAAATTGCGTTGTTACGCGCGATTAATGATGTTGTGCTAAATTTTCCTGATTTACAACTCTATCAGCGTGACGTTGCCATTCCCTTAAAACTCCTGGCTCAGTTTTGGATAGCTTATTACTGGCCGTTTGTCCAATCCGAGCAACCAATTTTTCAAGGACAGCGCAGTTTATTCAAGGGAGAAATCCGCAATGACATGACATTCCGCCCTCAGCTTACGGCATTGCGTCAGGAATGGGAGCAGGTGTTAGGAGGTGTATCTCGTCCTAGTGATGGATTTTTCCTAATTGGAGAGTTGCGGGTTCCTAGAAAATATACCAAATATCCTCAATCCCTACACCAAGCTTATGCTGAGACGGTGGCATCTATTGAAAAAGCTTTAGAAATGCCGATTAAATATGCTGGACTGGGACACTGGGAAGTTTTTGCTAAACCTTGCAAACTTAAGTTACTTGATCATCCGGTGATTGCTGTACCAGGAACTCAACTAGAAGATAAATGTTTAATTGTTGAAGCAAATCTTTGGCAAGCTTTTCAAGAAATGTCATTATGGGTCGAGGCGCTGTGCATTCACGAATGGTGCTTGTTTAGTGAAAAAGTCCAACAAGAAAGTCCGCAACGGGCAGAGCGAGGGTTGATTTATACCCTCCTCACCGATAGACCTGATAACCGCCGCCCCCTAACTTGGGAACGCAATCAAGTAGATTTATTGTTAATGGAAGGAAAAGAATTTATTTGCCCTTGGACAGAAAAACGCATTGTTCCAGGCATAGAATATCATTTGGATCATTTGGTTCCGGTATCGGTCATTCCCATTAATGAACTCTGGAATCTTTTGCCTGCTGATCCTAAATTTAATTCTCACAAGAAACGCGATCGCCTGCCTTCTCTGATGCGCCTTCAAACGGCTCAACCTTACTTCGAGTTAGCTTATCAGCACTATAGCAGTTCTGCTTTGCTATCTACCGCATTGCAAGAAGATATCAGAATTCGCTTTCCCACTTCTGATGCTATGGTTCCCAAAACACTGGCTAAGGCTGTCGTTAACTTGATTGAAATTGTTGCATCCTCTCGAAATTTAGCTCGTTTTTAACGTTTAAAATTATGGAACTCAAAGATTATCGGTGTACGCGGAACGCTCTTTATCAACATAATTGCTTGGGACAAAATGATATTTCTGCTCGGCAAGGATATTATATCAAAGCTCATGGTATTGAAGAAGCTTGGGAAAAGATGGCGATTCGATTTCCTGAAGAAACAGAACTTGGATTTACTGTTCAGGAATGGGAACCTTTTGATGTTAAAATTGTTGAAATTAAACGAGATAAATATGGTAATATTATTCAATAAATTATCCAGCTTTTTTGTAATTAATCTAAGTTTATTCAAATCGACAATCAATATAAGGGATGTTCAAAACCTTGTGAGCTTTGAGCCGATGATGACCATCATAACAAGTAAAAGTCCCATCTCCATTATCATCAACTAAAATCGGCGGAAATTTGTCACCCGATTGGAGCGCATTGATGTATTTTTCAGTTTTATCAGGGTCTTCCCAATTTGTGCCTGTGAAAAAATAAACAATTCTTTGAACTGCGATTTTCATTAATACCTCTATAATTAAATCTATGGAAGAAAAGTTACGAGAACTGATAGCAATAGCCGAAGAATTACAACAACTTCAAATTTCTCCCTATCCTTTACTAAAAATACCTGAATATCAAGAAAGGCGGCATGGTCAGTGGGTGTTAGAACGTCAAGACGGAATATTAATGCGAGGTTATTTTACTTTCTTGCAATCAGCCAGTCCTAACTACGTTCTTCGGAAAGGGGAAACCGTTTGGATGAGTTTGACACCAATGGAATTAGAAAGCCAAGCCCATCATGCGATCGCAGCGTGTGGTCATACAGTGATTATGGGTTTAGGGATGGGGCTATTACTCTACAACGTTATCCAGAAAGACAGTGTAAGGCAAGTAACGGTTGTGGAGCGTGACCCTGAAATAGTGGAACTGCTTTATCAGATTGCTAATCCGAAATCTTGGACAGGATGGGACAAGGTAAAGATTGTGATTGCCGATGCCCTGAACTGGAAACCGGATGAACCTGTGGACTTTTTGAGCGTGGATATCTGGTCTAAACTAGGGGATATGAATTTACGTTCTGATGGTCAACGAATACAGAATCATGTCCAATCTCAACAAGTTGCTCTTTGGGGTCAAGAGTTAGATTTTATTAGTTTTCTGTCTGAAGAAGGCTATGAACCACCCCCAACTTTGAAACAATATCAGGAGTATATTAAAACTATTGAAATTCCCTTAATTGAATCTCAAAATCCAAATTATCCTGGTTATTGTCTACAAGCGACTTCACAAGCAATGGAATATAATTAAATAGCTACAAATTCAAGAAATTGTTAACTTTTAATTTAATTTTAACATGGATAATCCACCGCTTGAACAACTTAATCTTTTAGATACAGAATACATTGATATTCTAACAAACAGTGCTAATCCTAACTTTGAATTAGAGTTAGTTAAGAAAGGACTTGATCCAACAGAAGCTCGAATCAAAACTCTGTTTATTACTTTAGCTCAACGAAAGCCAGAAACACCGGAGCAATGGCAAACGTTTCTTGATGCTTGGGAGCAAGCTTGTGGGTATCGCCCAACTCCTGAACATCTGCAACTGATTGAAAACCTGTTCTGGAACACTGATCCCAATAACAACTCATCTCAATAGCAGAATATCAAGTTTTGCTATTCGGCGCATGGAATGGTTTGGGAGCGTTCCATAAACTCCGGGCTTACTCCCAAAAAAGTAAGAGATTCAAGTGTTTTTTAGCAGGACTTCCGCAAGCACGCTATAGCAATCGGTAATTCTTTCTAATACCATTTATGAATAGTCAATCTGAATTGTCATTAGTGAAAAAATTAACAGCGATCGCCACTTTTTTACCAGCATTTAAAGAGGGAAAAGGCTTGTCTAGTCTCAATCAGTTCGTAGATACTGCCTATGCAAATAACTGGGTAAGCGGCAATATCAATTGGGGACAGTGGATGCAAACTGATGAAGCTAAAAAATTACGGGATGAGCCGACTGCATTAGCGAAAGCATCAGAGTATGACTTAACTTGCTTGCTAACCACCTTAATTCGACAGGATCGTTTTTGGGAGGGTTCGTTGGAAGGAGCAGTTGATTCGGGTTTACTCACAGCGATATTGCAAAGAGCAGCATCACTGCTAGATGAAATGACATCTAAAGGTAACGACGAGCTTAATGACGCTTCAGTAAAAAATGATAACGGGATCTCATCTCAATAGCAGAATATCAAGTTTTGCTATTCCCAAGGATAGCGTTATTGTTGTTATGCTATGCAAGGACTGAAAAATCTTCTGTTAGGTATGATGGTTTCTCTCAAACCCAAATCCCATCAACTCGAATCCTACCAATTTTCGGGTATATTGCCTCGTTTTCTGGCTACTACACTAACATAATGAACAGCTTTTCCATTCGTCATATACCGATGCAAATAATAATGTTTATGGCTAATCTCTAAAATTCCTGCTTCAACCATTTTATAATAGAGTTGGCTGAAATTAACAGCTTTTTTAGATTCAAAAGCATCTATATTATTGGGATTGTCTAGGATATATGTACTAACATTGAAAGCAACCCATCCATCTTGAGAAATTAGATTGAAAGAATTGATAAAGACTTGTATGGGCAAATGACAGCTTAGAGATGAACAACAAACTAAACAGTTAAATCCTCGGTTAGATAATTCTTGCTTTGCTGTAGGAGAAATATTAGTTAAATCTTCCACATAATATTTTTCATAGACACCCGGAAACTCCCTTTCAGCAGCTTGGGCAGCTTCTGGAATAATATCAACTCCCACAATTGATTTAACACCAAAACTCGCAAGATGTTTACCAACTAATCCACTTCCGGCTGCAATATCTAAAACCACCAAAGATTCAATATCTGTTTTTGATTTAATTAACTGAGCGATTAACTGCATCGTAATTGTCTGAGGGGATTGAACTTTTAGCCTTAATGAAATTTCTTGGTGCAATTTTGGAAGGCTATATAACTGGACATAGTTTTGTAAAATGTATTTGGTTTCTACACCATTTTGAATCACAAAAAAGTATTCTTGATCTCGACTGAAATCAACATTTTCTTCAGGAAATCGAATTTAAAAATCTACTTGACTCATTGGATTTACGCCAGGTTACAAGGTTAAAATAGATGAATAACATTATTCCAGTTATGTGATGCAAGGATTAAAGAATCTGGTATCGGGACTGATAGCGACATTGAAGCCCAAATCCAACAAACTCGAAATCGAAACCTATTATCAAAACTCCTGCGGACTCAGTGAGGAGGAAATCTATAATATCGTTAAGTGGCTCACGGAAGGATTCTTAGAAGCAGGCTATCATGGCAGGGGTCATTTGATCTTTGATGTTGGCAATCAGAATATTCAAGACTTGACCTTAACTGCTGTTCTTAGGGAAGAACCGATGTTTCTTTACAGACTGGGAGTGACACCATCACCAACTCAAGCAGGAGTCAGATGGCAGTTAGAAGCGCAGCATCCGAGTCTCAGGCTTTACCAGCTTGTTCCTGATGAAAACTGTTAGAAGAATTGAGTGAATGATTTTATAGGAATTAATTCTTTAGTTATTGAGCCAATTATTACAATTAATTGCTGTAAATTAATTTATGTAAACAATCAAATTCTTGATAATTTATACTCATTCTGTTTATTTATACCTATTTAGTCCTAATTTTCATAAGCTTTACTAAATCTTTATAAATAAATGAATGAACTTTACATAACACCCTTGTTTTCAGAAAAATAAATCAATAATATAGGCGCAGAGAGAGGTGCATAAAAAAAGTATTGTTTTTAAAAGTTTAGCTAAATTCTTCTTCAGTGGGCATTAGGCTCAGATAACATTAAGTTCATTGAATATTTCTTCTATAGGACTAACTGTTCTGCAAAAGAGAATAATTTAGATGAGCTTCTGTTATCATCACTTACAAGAAAGCGACCAGACTAACAATTCATCTAATTAAAAAAGATGAATAACATTTAAATTTGAGTATTCAGTTATAAGACTTTCATGCAAACAGGTTAAGTCATGTCTAAAACTCTAAATCAAGCTATACCCATAACAGTGGTACTTTTTTTAACTACCACTTCAGTTACATCAGCAGCAACATTTACCACAGGTAGAACAGGCCCAGATCAGCAACATGGTAAGAATGTAGTAGAGATGCTTCCAGGTTTTTCTGGTGTAAGTACGGGTAAGTATAAAATTGAAACCGAGTTGCGAATTCAGTCTGAGCACGCTGTAGATCGTCAGCATCCGTATCCTCTTCCTGAACCTAACTGGCAGCATCATCATGCACTTACCCCTACAGCATTCAACTTTTCAGAGCGCTTCTTTATTTTAGATTCAGGAGATGTAGGTAGTGAAGCATCTCTTTTGCCAGGAATAATAAACGATCTTAGTAAACTGTTCGACCCATACAATTCGTCCTATGACTTCCGGTTTTCAAGACAGGATAATGCTCGGTTTGTACTAGATGAAATACATCCCTGGAGTGGTAAATTTGACATCATTGATGATGAGAATAAAACTAACAGCTTCGGCTTCTCGGTTGAGATTTTAGGTTCGGGTGGAGGGATTAATTTTGGTTGGGATAATCCTGCTACTGCTCCCTTTACTATGAATTTTAGTGGGGATGTTGACAACCCTAAATTTACGATGTCGTATGCTCCTGGTTTTAAAATGACTAATGGCTCCCTTTTTTCTGTCAATGGATGGGTAAAAAATGACCAGATAGATGAGTTTGGTAGAATCAGAACTTTGGGAGTAGCAACAGTAATAGAGGATTTAACTCTTCCGGGGGGGCCTGAAGTGGTTACTTTTATGCAAGCTCCAGTATATGATGTCACACACTGTAGCCCTCAACAATCAGGAAACCAAAGAAACTTAAGCTCTGCTCAAGCTGATGTATGCTCTGTTTGCCAGCCGTGCCACATCCCCGAACCATCCTTCGTTTTAGGTCTTGTAGCTGTTGGGGCTCTAGGTGCTTCTCCAGCCCTTCGTCGGAAATGGCAACAGCATAACTCAGCAAGCACCTAAAAACCGTTCCGATGTGAGAACCGTTTCCAAATTTACCGCATCCCAAAAAACTCAAATCCCCCGGTGCTGAAGGTTCGTGTCATCAGGTGCAGCCTTGTAAAGTTTTGTAAAATGACTCATTTTTCGCCATATTAGATTTTAGCTACTGTCGCATAAATTTTTGGAAGAAGAATTGGGTGAATAATTGAATTAACCTTCAGATTCTCGAATCAATACCAATTCCCCATTAATATACTTTGTCCCTGGCGGACTCCAATTATCTGTGGGTTCTTCACTCCAAGGATTGTTAATCACACCATCAATTTCAGCAGGTTCACCCAGTCCTAGAAAGTCAATAAATTTCCTACCCGTCTGTTCAGCATCGAATTGATAATCATTGCAAGTTTTACCATCGGGGCCAGCCGGATGCAGCGCACAAACGAGATAGGAGTCCCAGGCGTAGTATCGACAAGAAATACAATCGTTAATTCTGGGCATAGTGTAGTTCAGATACTTCTTCTATTGTCCCCTAGAACTTAGTTTCTTTATTATTATTATTTCAAAATGTAGCTTTTTGTGGATGCAGCTTTACATAAACCCTACTTGTATGAAGATTAGAGATTCAGCTTGTAAAGAGTTGATGAAGGTTCCATAGCTATCTTATCCTCATTTAATTTTGTGATAACTTATTAACAATAAATGATGGCAGAATAAAATCTCTAAACTACAATAAACCAATGAATTTTTTAAACTTTTCAAAACGAATACTAGAAGTAATTTTGTTGAGTTCAACAGTTTCTCTTTTAACCGTTAAAGTTGCTCTTTCTCAACCGGAGAACAACATTCTATTAGATACAACCGTACTCGATCAGGAATTTGTTGGATCGACTAACTTAGGTGCATTTATCAATGAAGGATTTATTTTCGTTGGTCAAACATATACGGCTGGCTTAACAGGTACACTGACTGGAGTTAATATTGATGTAAATAGCTTTAATGATCTTAATGGGCGTAAGATAACCGAGTATTTTCCATTGCGTGTAGCTATTCATGAAGTATCAGCCGGATTACCAACCCGTAATATTCTAGGTGAAACTATATTAAATTCAAGTAGTGCTTCTTTAAACAATTTTATAAGTTTTTCGCAAACTATTCCTCAAGTTATTGGCAAACAATACGCTATTATTGTTAATTATTTTGGCGCTCCCCCTTCAGGCGCTCAACAGGGAATAGGTATTTGGAGCGGCAGAGTGGGTAACGAATATCTTGGAGGACAGCTAGTTTTCAGTAATGAGCTAACTCAATGGGATTCTTATGACGATAATGATCTAAATTTTCGTACCTTTGTGAATCCTGGTAAAACAGCTTCTGTTCCAGAATCTTCTTCGGTTTTGAGCTTGTTAATGTTCGGTGCTTTGGGTGGAAGTTTAGCTCTAAAAAAAATTAGAACTTCTATTAATTAGGCATCACCGTGCCAAAACGGGAAAATTGTACGCTAAGGTTGAAACCTTTATCTCTCAAGCATTTCAGCGATACCTATTTTCTTTCACCCGCAAAGGGCGTAAGTTGTCAAAACCGCTTGCCTGCTTT